>CAMONF010000261.1 GCA_946620335.1 uncultured Clostridia bacterium | reverse complement strand
GGAATCTCACCCATGCAGTTCCGGGCGTGGCCCTAAATTCATTGCCATCTCATGCCATGCTTCGCCGCCCCAGGTCGAGTTTGCCATACCGCGGTCAAGAAAGCCCATCTTCCGGTACATGCAGACCTTGTCTTCCAGGCAGGTCAGGACCAGCTGCTTCCTGCCTGTCTTTGCGGCCATGTCTGCATATCGCCGGACAATCTCTGTTGCAAGTCCCCTTCTCCGAAATTCTGGCCGGACATCCAGGCCAAGGAGCATCACGTTGGTTCCGGCTCTGTCATGCAGAGAGGCATCTGTAAAGAATTCATCGCGGAATACTTTTTCCTCCGTTGAAATTCCGTTCAGAAATCCGGCAATGATTCCGTCTTCTTCCGCAATCAGGAAGAGTTCCGGAGCAGCGGCAATTCTCTCCCGCATCGATTTGGGTGAGCAGGCCTCATTCGGCGGAAAACAGATCTGTTCGATCTCGATCGTTTCTTCGGTATCTTCCGGTTTGACTGTTCTGAAAATCACGTTCTTTCCTCGCTTCTTTCTGCCTGTTTTCTGTTCTTCTCATACAGGGTCCAGAGGCCCTTTAGGATCAGGTTGTCGTCCTGGATGACGGCATGACGGCAGTGCGGGATGACAGCCGAACACAGGGTTCCGGTGGCAATGACCTTACAGCGCTGCCCCAGCTCCTGCTCCATCCGCTCAATCACGCCGTCGATCATCGCCGCCGTCGCAAAGACGGCGCCGGAGCGCATGGCATCCACCGTATTGGTGGCGATCACTTTCTTTGGCGGGGTTACGGAGATATCCGGCAGCAGACTGGTGCCCGCAGAAAGCGCCTGGAGGCCGAGCTCGACGCCCGGTACGATGATTCCGCCCCGGTAGGTTCCCTTCTCATCGACCACGGTCATCGTGGTGGCCGTGCCCATGTTGAGCACGATCGCCGGCGCCCCATAGCAGGCAATCGCAGCGACGCTGCCGACCGCCAGGTCGCCTGCCAGTGTTGACGGGTCGTCGATCCGCACGTTCATTCCGGTCTTGATTCCCGGTCCAACCAGCATGCACTTCAGACCCGTCTGGTGAAAAATCGCCTCCCGCAGCGCCTCCGTCACCGGCGGCACCACCGAGCAGATAATCGCATCATCCAGACAATCGGGATCAATTTCGTAATAGTCCAGCAGCTGCCGCAGCTGGATGCCGTATTCGG
The DNA here is from genome assembly GCA_946620335.1 of uncultured Clostridia bacterium. Taxonomy (GTDB): domain Bacteria; phylum Bacillota; class Clostridia; order Lachnospirales; family Lachnospiraceae; genus Chordicoccus. The sequence goes on along the minus strand of CAMONF010000261.1, from coordinate 6,473 downwards.
CCGCGGTGTATCTCGACTCCGTATGAATCCGTACGATGTTCACGATCTCCCCGTTGTCAATCGTCCCCAGCATGATGTTCGTATTTCCGACATCGATGGCCAGCAGCATCTTCTTACTTCCCCCTTCTGTATAGGAAATCCGTATGATCCCGTATGATAACAAGCTTTTTGTCTATTATACACCATTTTTTCCGCTTTTCAATTGTGCGTCAGTTTTCTGTCAACTGTTGCGGCAGAAGATCATTTGTGCTATAGTATCCAAGTCAAATTTTAACGTTTTACGCGGCAGCCAGCCGCGGGAAAGGACTCACATGAAAAACTCCGAAAAAACCATGGACAAGATCGTTGCCCTCTGCAAAAACCGCGGTTTCATCTTTGCCGGCAGCGAAATCTACGGCGGCCTCGCCAACACCTGGGACTACGGTCCTCTCGGCGTGGAGCTGAAGAACAACGTCAAGCGCGCCTGGTGGCAGAAGTTCGTCCAGGAAAACCGCTACAATGTCGGTCTGGACGCCGCTATTCTGATGAATCCCCAGACCTGGGTCGCCTCCGGTCACCTGGGCGGATTCTCCGATCCGCTGATGGACTGCCGCGAGTGCCATGAGCGCTTCCGCGCCGACAAGCTGATCGAGGACTACTGCCATGAGCACAAGATCCCTCTGAATGAGAAGGATAAGGCCGAATACGGCGTCGATATGGCTCCTCTGGGCAGCGTCGACGGCTGGACCAACGAGCAGATGGAGGCCTTCATCGAGGAGAAGCAGATCGCCTGCCCGACCTGCGGCAAGCACAACTTCACCGGCATCCGCCAGTTCAACCTCATGTTCAAGACCTTCCAGGGCGTTACCGAAGATGCCAAGAACACCGTTTATCTCCGTCCCGAGACCGCGCAGGGTATCTTCACCAACTTCAAGAACGTTCAGAGAACTTCCCGCAAGAAGATTCCCTTCGGCATCGGCCAGATCGGCAAGTCCTTCAGAAATGAAATCACGCCCGGCAACTTCACCTTCCGCACCCGTGAGTTCGAGCAGATGGAGCTGGAGTTCTTCTGCAAGCCCGGCACCGACCTCGACTGGTTCGAGTACTGGAAGGCCTTCGCCAAGAAGTGGCTCTTCGACCTCGGCTTAAAGCCTGAGGAGCTTCGTTTCCGCGACCATGATCCGGAAGAGCTTTCCTTCTATTCCAAGGGTACCACGGACGTCGAGTTCCTCTTCCCCTTCGGCTGGGGCGAGCTCTGGGGCATTGCCGACCGCACTGACTACGACCTGGGCCGCCACCAGGAGGTCTCCGGCGTCGACCTCACCTACTTCGACGATGAGACCAAGGAGCGTTATCTGCCTTACGTCGTCGAGCCTTCGCTGGGTGTCGACCGTATGACGCTGGCCTTCCTCTGCGCCGCCTACGACGAGGAAGTCCTGGACGAAGCCAAGAACGATGTCCGCACGGTCCTGCATTTCCATCCGGTCCTGGCTCCGGTCAAGGCTGCGGTTCTGCCGCTGTCCAAAAAGCTTGCTGAGCCGGCCGAGAAGATCTATATGGACCTCTGCAAGAAGTACAACTGCGAGTACGACGACCGCGGAAACATCGGCAAGCGTTACAGAAGACAGGACGAGATCGGAACGCCCTTCTGCATCACCTACGACTTCGACTCCGAGACCGACGGCTCCGTCACCATCCGTGAGCGTGATACCATGGAACAGGTCCGCGTCAAGATCGAGGATCTGGATGCCTACCTGGCCGAGCGCATCACCTTCTAATAGTAAGATCAATATGCCTGCGGGAGAGGAGAATCTTCCGCAGGCATTCTTGATTTCAAGGGACCTTACATTTATAATGAATAAATAATAGCGTATCACCGATTTCTCAGACAGGGAGGGGAGATTTGTCCTTATTTGTCTGGAAAGGAGAAAAAATTGGCAAAATATAACTGCAAGGTCTGCGGTGCCGAGCTTTACTTCGACCCTAAAACCGGGAAGCTCAGCTGTGAATACTGCGGTTCCACCTTTGATCCTTCCGAATACAATTACACGGAGGAGGACGCCAAAGCGGAGGCAGAGCAGCAGGCAGTCCCGGCGGAAGAAGTTCTGACCGAAGGCGCCCAGTCAACGGATGACTCGACCGGAGATCTGGTCGTATACAAATGCCCCCACTGCGGCGCCGAAGTCATTACCGCCAAGGATACAGTGGCCACCACCTGCGTCTACTGCAACCGCGCCATCACCATGGAAGGCAATATCCAGGGCGCCTTCCGCCCGGATTACGTCCTTCCCTTCATAAAGACCAAGGAGGAAGTGAAAAAGGCCTATCTGGACCTCTGCAAGAGCTCACCGCTCACGCCGACCATGTTCACCAGAAAATCCACCATTGAGAAGATCAAGGGTATGTACATCCCCTTCTGGCTCTATTCCTTCGAAGGGGACGCGGACGTGGAAATCGAAGGCAGGAAGACGCGGATGTGGACCACCGGCGACATATCCTACACGGAGGTCTCCCGTTACCGGGTCAACGAGGAGGCGAACGGCATCTTTGAGAACATTCCCGCCGACGCCTTGAAGGAGATGGACAACGATCTCATGGATTCCATCGAGCCCTTTGATTTCTCCAAGCTCAAGGAATTCAACAGCGCCTACCTGGCCGGCTTCTACACCCAGAAGTGGGACGAGGATGCCGCCAAAAATGAACACCGGGCCAAGAACCGTGCGAAATCAGCCATGACCAGCGCCATCATGTCCAATGTCAGCGGCCGCTTTGACTCCACCACGATCTCCCACGAGAGGTTCTCCTGGAAGAACGAGGACGCCAAATATGCCATGATTCCTGTCTGGATGATGTACACCGAGTACAAGGGTAAAAAATACATCTTCGGCATGAACGGACAGACGGGCAAGATGATGGGCGACATCCCCAAGGATCCCTTCAAGATCGCCAAGTACGCCGGTGCCGTGTTCGCCATATCCCAGCTGGTCATGATGATCATCAGAATAATGGGGGTGATGTGATGAATTCCATGAAAAAAGTTCTTCCTTCCCTCCTTTTGGCGCTTATCCTTCTACTCGCTGCGCCTTTCGCGGTCATGGCCGCTGAAGATTCCGATCTTCACGGCAGCGGCCCCTGGACCTCCAACAACGGGACGGAGTTCTATATGCCCTATGTGGAGGACAATACCGCAAGGGTTTACGATTACGCCGACCTGCTCACAGAAGCAGGAGAGGCTGCCCTCACAGAGCGGATCCTGGAGGTTCAGAGCCAGAAGGGCTGCGACATCTTTATCCTGACGTCCAACGTCGTCCCGAGCGATCTCAATTACGAGACCACGACCAGCGCGCAGTACCTGGAGCAGTTCTACATGGACAACGGCTTCACGGATGACTGCCTGGCCATGATCATAGACATGAACAACCGGGTCATTTACACCATGGGGCACGGAAAGTACGCAGCTGAAAAGTATGTGGACTTCCACTCGAAGGTTTACGATGATGCCCTCGAATACGCTGCCAGCGGCGATTACTACGGTGCCATCCTCGAGTTCATCGAGGACGTATACCGGCTTGAAAATGTCTGGGCAGCAGCAGTGCCGACGGCCGGATCGCTCATCGTGAGCCTCATCCTCTCTGTGTTTACGATTCTGGGATTAGTCGGCAAGCACTCCCTGGCGCAGCCCGTCCACAATGCAAAAATTGCCGTCAAGGCCAAACACTACCGGAAGGTGGCTTCCAACTCTGTATTCCTGGGCAAGAATGTGACCAGCCACAGGATCGTGCGGAATACAGACTCAGGAGGCGGCGGTGGCGGTTTCTCCGGTGGAACCCACTCCGGCGGCGGCTTCTCCGGCGGTGGCGGCAGTTTCTCCGGTGGCGGCGGCCATTTTTGATCGGCCCAAAGGCATGTTATCATTTTCCATTATTCCTGAAATAGCAAAACACGAAAGGCGGATACGAATCGATGGAAGAGAAATATCTTGAATTTCTGAGAATTGCCCGCCTCCTCAACCAGACATTCTCGATCACGCCGCTGCTTTTCGGCTCGCTGGGCCTGGAGAGGCGGCTGGGGATGGACCTATCCTCCGAGGATATAGACATTCTGATCCCGGAAAAATATCTGCGGGACCAGTGGCACCGGCTTCACAATATGATGGAGCGGGCCGGCTATACCCTGACGGATATACATGAGCACTCGTTTGTGCGCGAACAGTTCAAAGTTGCCTTTGCCATGATCGAGGATCTGCAGTCATTTGCAGATGTGGACATTCGGCTATTGGCCCTGGAGAAGGACAAGGGCGCGAACTATTACCTCATGTATCTGGATGATTACCGCAAAGTCTATCGCGCGTCCAGCCGTGACGGTTACCGGATCGGCAAAAAGTACGGGGCGGACATGCAGAAGCTGGCCCTCATTGAGCAGGCCCTGGACAAGAAGCATATCATCCTGGTGGCGGAGGACAGCGTTCTACACAAAATCATTCTGGGCATTCAGTTACGGATGGGCGGCTACCTCGTGGAGGAGGCGGCCGACGGTCAGGAGGCCCTCAATATGGTGGATGAGAAACCGGCAGGTTATTATTCCGCCATCGTCATGGATGTCTACATGCCCAACATGAATGGGATCATGGCCAGCGCAGCCATACGAGGTATGAAGGATCCCATGAAGCGTTCGATTCCTATCGCGGCCATATCATCGGATTCGGACCCGGTGGAGATCGAAGCAGCTATGGAGGCCGGGGTAAATAAATACCTTCTGAAGCCCATCGATGTGGATGTCCTCCTGGCGACCATAGAAGAGCTGGTCAAGTCGAGGAAATAAAGCCTCCATAATCAGATTTCTGTGAACTTCTTGTAAAATGTATCTTTTATTAGTCGCCAACGGCTGACTTTTGTGAGATAATAAAGGCCAGTGGGAGATTTTTGGCCACCGGCATGAACCCTATTGGGAAAGGAGTACAGTTATGGGATTAATTAAATTAGCAGCCAATGTGCTCGGCGCAGCAAGCAGTGCCCTGAACACAACCGCTTCCAGCCTCTGGACTGAGTATTTTGAGAGCGGCGACATGTCGGGCGGCATTCTCATGAAGCGCGGCAACAAGATCGTCGGCAGGAACTCCAGGAACCGGGGCGGCGATGACAACATCATCACCTCCGGCTCCGGCATCGACGTCCAGGAGAACCAGTGCATGGTCCTGGTGGAGAACGGCGCCATCGTCGATTTCTGTGCGGAACCCGGCCGGTATACTTTCGACGCCTCCGCAGCTCCCTCCCTGTTCGCGGGCGAGAATAAGGGCCTGAAGGCTTTGGCAGCCAGCCTTCTGCAGCAGTTCCAGGCAGGCGGCCAGCGCACCAATACGCAGAGAGTCTACTACATCAACATGGGTGAGATCCAGGGCTTCAAGTGGGGCTCCGGCAACATCACCTTCGATCACTGGGAGAGAGATTTCGCCACTGACAGGCCCTGCTGGCACATCGCGACGACCCTGAGAGGCAACGGCGTTTACTCCATCCAGATCACTGATCCGGCCAAGTTCTTCGCTGTCATCGGCGCTGCCAAGGCGGGCGGAGACAACAATGGTCTCATTACCAAGAACGACATTGAGCTTCAAATCAAGACGGAAGCCATCGCCGCCATCCGCCAGGGTGTCGGCCAGCTCTCCAGGCTCAAGATCGGATATACCGACATTGCAGCCAATGAAGGCGAGCTCACCAAGACCGTCGACGCCATTCTGGACGATTCCTGGGAAGAGGGCCGCGGTATCTCCATGTTCCGCATCGCCATCGGCATGATGGATGTGGACGAGCAGAGCCGCACCCAGATCACCAAGTACCAGGAGACTAAGGGCTACTCCGACCCCTCCATGCTGGGCGCTTACATGGGCATGGGTCAGACCCAGGCCATGAATACCGCAGCCGGGAACACCGCCGGCGCCGTGACAGGCTTTGCCGGCCTCGGCATGATGGGCGGCATGGCAGGGGGCGGGGACGGATCCTCCCCCCTGCCGCCAGGCGCCGCCCCGCCGCAGACGCAACAGCCCACGAAGCAACCCCCCCCCCCCGCCCCGCCGTTTCCTGGCCCTGCCCCTGCGGAGCGGTCACCACCGAAAAGTTCTGCAGCGAGTGCGGGTCTCCGAAGCCTGTAGTCGTTCCCGCCGGTAGCTGGACTTGCTCCTGCGGACATGTCAACACCGGGAAGTTCTGCAGCGAGTGCGGTTCCCCGAGACCGGCAGCAGCGCCCACAGCCTGCCCGAAGTGCGGATGGGAGTTCCCGAATCCGGGTAATCCGCCTAAGTTCTGCCCGAATTGCGGTAGTAAGATCTGATAGGGAAACTGGGAAAATGGGAATCAGGGACGGTTCCTTTTCCCACTTTTCGTTAAAACGAAAAGTGGGAAAAGGAACCGTCCCTGATTCCCAGTTTCCCAGTTTCCCTATCAGATCTTACTACCGCAATTCGGGCAGAACTTAGGCGGATTACCCGGATTCGGGAACTC
>CAMONF010000260.1 GCA_946620335.1 uncultured Clostridia bacterium | reverse complement strand
GGAAGACCTGCTTGAAGGGCTGTTTGGTGCCGTTTTCCGTCAGCTTCTCAAAGAAGAGCCTCTGGAACCTGGCGAGTTCACCCAGCTTGTACAGAGTGATGGGATGCGCCACATAGAACAGCGTCGCCGGGTCGATGGCCGGATCGGTTGCCTTCAGCTCCGCAAGGGTACCGATCATGCGTGTGGTACTACGAATTTCGCCACCTGCCGTTGCTATTCCATTGACGGCCTCAGCGCCTTGGTCAGCCTTCTCGTAGTCAGCTCCAGCCATTTCCACAGCTGCGGCAGTTCCCGCATCCGCGCCAACTGCCGTATCCGCACTTTGTGCCGCCTCCGCGCTCACGAACACCAGCCTGCCAAGGATCCCCGCCGTCACCGGGTTCCGGCACAGCTCAGTGAGCTCGCCAAAGCTGTAGGCCTCCTCTTCCTCCATGGCCCGCTCGAACATGCCCGCGCAGCGCTTATACTGATTCTTCAGCTTGGCTGCGAATTCCTTGATCTCGCCGAAAGTCTCGTCCTTCTTGAGGGCCGCCGGCACGGATTTCAGCGCCTTGCCGCCGGCTTTGGAGACCTGAAGCTCAGCATTTCCGTCCGCATCCACGAAAATCCGCGCCGTGTATCCGCCGATCTCTACGCCGTCGAAATACCGCTGATTCTGGGTCACGAGCTCTGTCTCCATGGCCAGCACCAGCCGCAGGTCGTCGGCGTATCCCGCCGTCGTGGCCATGTTTTTCAGCGCGACCTGCACACTCGTCGCTTCGCTCTGCCTGCGCTGGGCCCCGAACTGCCGGCTCTCCTTGAGGAATTTCTGCAGGAACTCGTAGCGGTGGAGGGCGTCCTGCCTGTCCTTCATGGGAATGAGGCCATAGCTCATGAGGAGGTCCTTATTTCTCTTCTCCGTGATCGCCTTCTCCAGCTCATCCCGGTCGACCTTGCCCGTCGCCGCGTCCGCGTATTTTCTTGCCCGCGTGTGCTTGCTGCCGTCTGCGATGTACTTGGCCGCCTTGTAGAGAAGGGCAAAGTTCTTTTCCCCGAGCTTCTCATAGACCTCGAAGAACCAGTTGGTGTCAAAGCACCCGTCGTAGAGCTCCTCCGTCGTGAGCGGTGTAAATCTGGCAATCACAGCCTTCTTGCGGTCATCGAACCGCTCGTTCATGTGGGCCATAAAATAATAACACCCGCTCCGCAGCCCTTCCATATGAAGGACCTGCTCCGCCATCTCCAGCCACTGCGGGGCGTACATGGCCACCTCGATCAGGCGCTCCTTCGTGATCTTATTTTGCTTGATTGCATTTCCAAAGTCCTCCGCCGTCTCACCGGGGAGCGGCCAGCAGACCTTGAGCAGGTGACTCAGGCACTCTTTTTTGCCTGTTCCGCTGTTGTAGGAATAGTAAGCGCCCCTGTCGAGGGTATCCGTCCCCAGCGCGCGCAGGATCTCCATGAGCCGGGAAATCCCTTCGATCCGGGAAATGCGCCCGACCGCCGGGGAGAACACCGTCGGCGTATCGCCGCGCTTCAGTTCCACATCCAGGATCAGATTCACGATCTTTTCGTAGACTTCCGCACACAGCCGATAGAACCGGCTGTCCTTGTCCACCGTCCGCTTCTCCTCGTCCACGGACATGTAGTACCGGAGCTTATTGATGGCGGAGACAGTTATAATCGGGCGGAAGAGCTCCGCCAGCTCGCCAACCGCGAACCTCAGCCCGACCAGCTCAAATGCAGCCTTGTAGAGATAATCCTTCGTGATCATCCCAAGCTCGAAGGCCTTTACATAAGCGAACATGGAGAGGTAATTGCGCGAACTGTTGGTGTAGTTGACGGTCGAGTCGTTCTCGTCGAACCTGTAGACCTTGTCCACCTGGTGGAGCAGGGGGAAGACCGCCCGGAACTCCTCGTCGTTCTCAAAACGGCAGGCGCGGGCCATGATGGACCGGAACTTGCCGGAGCGGAGGAAGCAGGCCACCTGTTTCCGGCCGCCGCCCAAAGTCTGGTAGCGCGACGGCGCCTTCTCCATCCACCTGATCTCCTCCGGCAGACGGAGCGCCATCCGGACAGCTGCCCTGGCCACTTCGGCCGGCAGGACCAGGTTCCTTTTGCTGGCAATGATTTCCAGGATCGTCTGGTAGATGCTGTGCCCGCCATAGCTGCTCATATATTTGGGATCCACATAGCGGAAGCCGGACCATGCGTCCCCAAAAATGGGCTTCTCCGCGCTGAGATAAGCGCCGATATCCTTTACAGTCTTCTCGTCATAGCCGGCCTGAATGGCGATGTAAAGGTTGAAAAGCACCTTCGGCTCTTTGATGATCGTGTCGTACACGTCATCCCAAAGTTCCGGGAAGGGATACCGCGTCCAGAGCTCGCCCTTGTAATCATAGTTGATGAGAAAGAGCCCGTTCTCCAGTAGCTGCTTATCGCCGCCCGCGTTGGTGTACTCCAGCTTCCCATTGGAAATGACAACACTCCGAATCCTGTCAAAATAAGAAGTGAGCTCCTTCTCAGTCAGCGAGAAATACTGCCTGAGGAGCCTCTGCTCTTCGCTCTCCCCGGCCACCTTCATGAGAAGGTCCACCGCCCGGCCGATGGCCGACTTCTTCTCAGCACTGCCTGCCGCCGGGCTGAGGTCCGGCGCATACTCCGCCGCCGGGTCGTAGAGCCCATATCCCGCCGTGTTCAGAATATCCGCTGTCCCCTGGCCGCCTGCGATCTCCGTGTAGAGGACCTTCTCCTTTTCCGTGAGACTGTCGCCGTTCGGAAGGACATGTTTCAGAAGAGCCGCCGCGGCCTTCCTCGATTCCTCGCTCTCCTCGCTCCGCCTCTTCAGCATGTCGAGGCCAGCCAGGCGGATCGGCTCCTTGTCAGACCCCAGGAGCCGCAAAATGCTCTCCGCCACGCCCCGCTCGTCCTGGGTCTCCAGGAGGGCGATGACGTTGCGGCGTGTGTCTTCATTTTTCAGACGCAGATGCTTCTCCAGTCGCAGGACGTCGGCGCTGGACAGAGGCAGCTTCTTCAGGAGCTGCCAGGCGCAGGTCCGGGTGAAGCTCTCCTTGTCGGCCACGTAGTCGATCAGAGCATCCTTCTGGGTCCTGGTCTTCGGGTCGTGCAGGAGGACGCAGAGGTAGTTGCGGCGGGTGTTATAGTAGGAATCCGTGATGTCCGTAAGGCGCAGGCAGACCTCGTCGATGAGGGCCTGGTCCTGGAGGGCGTAGGCGATCATGACCATCCGCTGGGTGAGGTCGCTCTTTTCAAGGTCGACGCCGTACCAGGGGAAAATCAGCGGTGCGTACTCAATCGTCCGCTTCTTCATGCCGTCCGCCAGGTTCTTCAGGATCTCGTAATGCCGCCTTGCCTGGTCCTCGCTGTCAAAAATCTCGCTGACATCCAGGGAAATGAAGACCAGCTCCTTGTCGAAGCCGCTGTAGACCGTCTTGTTGTTCTTGTCGCGGATGCAGTTCCGGATGACCGTATCTACCTCAGAATGGTAGGTGGGCATGAAAGCGGCCGCCATCTGCGGGTCGTCCGGGTAAGTCTCAAGCATTTTGTTGGCCGCAACGGCGCTGTAGTCGAAGAACTGCATGAAGCGGTTGTAGTAGGAAATGGTCAGCCGCTGGTGCTTCGTCCCCGACTCCACAATCTCCAGCATGCGGGAAATGGCGTCCTGCGCCTCATAGAAGCCGAGGGCCCAGAGGCCGATGACGATCTGCACGCTGTCCTCGGTCCTGGTCATCTCCAGCGCTCGCTCCCGGTCGGTGACTGCCGTGCTCAGGTCATCGAGGACCTTGGCGGAAATTCTGTCCATGGATTCGGGGTTGCAGATGCCCGTCCAGGTGGCGATGGCGCGTTTCACGGACGAGAAGCGGAGGAGGTCATTTTCGCGGATGGACCTCAGGATCGTGAGGAAGGCTTCGGGCCGGCCGCAGTCTGCATTTTCACAGACAGCCTGGCGGACGCCCTCCTGAAGCCTGGCTGCGACCAGGAATCTGGCCAACAGCTCGTGCAGCTCCGCATTCCTGGACTTGACGAT
>CAMONF010000259.1 GCA_946620335.1 uncultured Clostridia bacterium | reverse complement strand
TGCCCTGGGAGGCGCCCTGCTCCTCTTTACCCTCTTCGTCCGGCTGATCAAAGCCTATCCGGATGTGCTCCGGTTCTTCCAGCGTTTTCTCCTTCTGACAACGACGGAGAAAGAGAGCCTCAGCGGACAGGTGCTGAAGACCGTCAGGAAGTTCAGGCCGCTTATTTTCATTATCTTTCTGGTCCTGGGACTCGGCTGCATCATCTTATCGAGCCTTCGGGGCGGTATGGGACCGGTGCTGTCCTTCATCCAGCGTAATTTCAGTTTTGCCGGCCTCTTCAGGCTGTACGGGAGGCTTCTGGGAAGATGACACTTCAGAATTTTATCGATATTTATCACAATTCCAGCAAGCGGTCCATCGTCGTCTACCTGGTGCTCAGGATCCTGACCATCTTCTGCCTGGTCCGCGAGCTCATACTGAAAAATTACAACAACGCATTTCTGTGCGTGGTCACGCTGGTCCTCTTCGCCATCCCCTTTTTCGTCAAGGACACCTTGGCCATCAGTCTGCCCAGCGGGCTTGAGATCATCATCTTTTGCTTTATTTTCGCGGCGGACATTCTGGGGGAAATCAACAACTTCTACGGCCAGTTCCGGCTCTGGGACACCATGCTCCACACCCTGAACGGGTTCCTGGCCGCCAGCGTCGGCTTCAGCCTGGTGGACCTGCTCAACACCCGCGTCCGGAACTTCCAGCTGGCCCCGGTCTTCGTGGCCATCGTGGCCTTCTGCTTCTCCATGACGGTGGGCGTGACCTGGGAATTCATGGAGTTCTCGGCGGACGCCTTCTTCAAGACGGACGCCCAGAAGGACCGGATCGTCAGGGACATCTACAGCATTGAGCTCAATCCCAACCGGGCCAATACGCCGGTGGCGGTGCGGGGAATCGACCACACAGTCCTCTACGACGCGGACGGCAATGTTCTTATGACGGTGGAGGGCGGCTATCTGGATATCGGCCTCATCGATACCATGAAGGATCTCATCGTGAATATGATCGGCGCTGTCGTCTTCTCGGTATTCGGCTATCTCTACATCGCCGACCGCGACCGCTACAAGCTGGCCCACAGCTTTCAGATCGAGCGGCTCAAGAAGCCTGGCGGGGCGGGAGAGGATCCGGCCGGTTGAGTTTTATTGAATTTTGAACTATCCGGCCGAAACCCTGAAGCTGGTTTCGCGATCAAGATCCGGTCGGCTGATGTGTATTTATTTGCAACAAATGGCATTGGTTCAGATGTTTACAGGATAGAGGGAGAAATCCCGGCAGGTGATGAAATGACAGAAGCTTTGAGAATCAGATGGAATGAGGGAGATATGACAGGCGGAAGGTCCGTCCTTGGCATGCTTGCCTCCTGGGCGGCCGGCCTTTTCGGCCTGTCCCTTTCGACAGCGGAAGACCCGGCAGGCCCGGAGACGGTCCCGACGGCAGGCGCCCTGGCCCACGACGCGGCCCGGGTCATGGACAGCTGCGGCAACAGCATTCTGCGCCTTTCCTACAGCTACGTCCACAACATGGACGATGCGGAGGATATTCTGCAGGAGACGCTGATCCGCTACATCAAAAAGGCGCCGCCTTTTGAAAATGAACGCCATGAGAAGGCCTGGCTGATGACGGTAGCCGCCAACCTCTCCAAGAACAGGATCAAGTTCAACCGTTTCCGGGATTACGACGAGCTCAACGAGGAGCTGGTCTCGGAGGACCGGGACGATCTTTCCTTCGTCTGGGAGGCGGTCAAGTATCTGCCGGTCCGTTACCGGGAAGTCATTCACCTCTTTTACCAGGAAGGCTACGGGAGCGCGGATATTGCTGCCATCCTGGGCCGCAAGGACGCGACGGTGCGGTCAGACCTCAAGCGGGCCCGGGAAAAGCTTCGGGATATCCTGGAGGACGAGTATGATTTTGTCGGCGGCGGAGAGTGAGGACTGATATGAAGTATAATGAAATCATGGAACGGATCCAGGTCGACGAGAATATGCGGACCCGGGTGCTGGAGGAGGTCGCCGAGGCCACGAAGAAGGCGGAGGGGACGGACAAGGTCACGGACCTGAGAGGGCGCCTGCCCCTCAAGCGGGTGCTTCCGGTGGTGGCGGCCGCCTGCCTGCTGCTGATCATCGGCAGCGCGGCTGTGAGCGGCGTATTTTCCGGAAAGGGAGATTCCGCGGGCGCGTCCGGGAGCGCTGCGGCTACAGTCGAAAGTGCAGAGGCGGCGGCTGCGGAAGAGGCAGCGCCGGAATCTGCTGAAAATGAAACGCCCGCAGAAGCCTTTGCAGCGGACGCGGATGAGCCGGCAGCTGAGGAAGCTGCGGCCGAGGATAGTCCGGCAGGACTGACCGCCCGTGCCGCGGCGGACACGGAGGACAGCGCCTCCGGCTCGAAGAGTGCGGACGCAGCGGCAGCGGAAGAGAACGGAACAAGCGAGGCAGCCGCCGAAGACGCAATGACTGCTGCGGAAACCACAGAAGAGGCTGCGGAGAGTGAGGAAGCAGCTGTAGAGACCGCAGGAGAGAATGAGGAGGTAGCTGCGCCGGAGAGCGCCGGCGACACTTCCGAAGCCGAATCGCAGAGCGCTGAAGGAACAGCGGATGCCGGCGTATCCTCTTCGGATGCGATCGGAACAGCCACAGAGGCCGAAACACTGACTCACCTGAGCGAACTGGCCGGCTTCGAGGTCCGTGAGCTGACCGACCTGCCCTTCGATGTTGCATCCGTCACCTACACGTATCTTGCCGGCCGCGGCGCACAGATCGTTTACGCGGGCGAAGACGGCGAAGAGGTAGTTTACACCATGTCTCCGGAAGTCCTGCCTGCCGTAGATCCATCTTCCTACGAGGATATCATGGTCATCCACAGCGAAGGCCGTGAAATCGTCCTCTACGGAGCGGACCACCGCTATAGTCTGGCCCGTTGGGAAGCCGACGGCTATACCTTCACCGCGGAAATGACGCCCGCCCGCGACCAGTCCGACTGGCGCGAGATCAAAGGGATGTAAAAAAGTGGGAATCAGGGACGGTTCCTTTTCCCAGTTTTCGAAGAAAACTGGGAAAAGGAACCGTCCCTGATTCCCACTTTTTTATCTTCAGTCGTTGATGTCGACCGGTGCCCGGAGGGTCACCATCTCGAAGAAGTCAAAGTCGGCGGTCTTTCTGTGGAAGACCTTGTCGGCGCAGGTGATGCCGACCATGGTGCCGGTGAATTCGCCGTACTTGCAGTACTCGTCGGAGAACTTGCTGGTGTCGAAGACCCGGCCGATAGGGGTGTAGTTCTCGCCGTCCAGGCTGTAGGAGAAGCGGGAACGGCGGCCGTCGATGGTCAGGCGGAGCCAGATGGGCGCATCGGGCACCGGCGTCCGGGTGTTCAGGAACTCGGTGCGCTCGCCGTTCTCCAGGGAGAGGACCGAGATGGCGCTCTGTCCCAGGGAGTCGCTTCGGTACTTGCGGAGGTTGACGTAGTTCATGTTGTCATAGTATAAAATGAGACCCGCGCTCTCCTTGTGGACGGAGGGCGTAAAGTCCATCTTCGTGGTCACCTGGACGTGGACGGAAGTCAGCTTTCTGGCCAGGAGGCTCACCGAGTTGAGGGAGGTCCTGGATTCCTGGCCGCGCATCCTGAGCCAGCCGGGGCGGCTGGTCAGGTCCACGAAGACCGAGGGCATGATCCTGGGCGCGTAGTACCAGGGGGCCAGCAGGGCATTGCCGTGGCAGTCCATCTGGGCGTTGGCCGGCGCTTCGTCGAAGTCGTCGCGGTCCGGGATGGGCGGGTAGACCACCTCCGGAAGACCCGGTTCCGGGACCTCCACCTTGGCGAGGCAGGAGCCGTCCGCCATGCGGAGCCATCCGTCCTCGGTCCAGACCATTTTCTGGACGGCGGTCTCGCGGCCCAGGGTGCAGCGGAGCTCCGGCACGAAGGGCCGGGCGGTCAGGTGGAAGAGGTAGACCTCATGGCCGACGCCCGGGACGTCGAACTCGACGTAGCTGCCGTGTCCTGATTTCTGGAGGATGGACTCGTGGTTGTAGTAGCGGGGCTTTAAGTGGTCCCAGTCGGCCCGCTCGTTGGAGTAGCCGGGGACGGAGGTCACGATGGGATTCATGGGATCCGGCGTGTAAGGCCCGTAGGGGGAATCCGCCCTCGCCATGGTCACGCAGTGGTTGTAACCGGTGCCACCCTCGGCGCACATGAGGTAGTATTTTCCATCGTGTTTGGTCAGGTGGGGAGCCTCGATGCAGCCGCGGTCGGTGCCGCCCCAGTAGACCCGCTCGGGGTAGTCCAGAATCTTTTTCTGGACGGGATCGTATTCCGCCACGCAGATGGCGCCGGGCTTCTCATAGCCGTCGCGGGTCTCCCAGTCCAGGGCGACCACGTATTTTCGGCCGTCATCGTCGTGGAGGATGGAGGCGTCGAAGCCGCAGGAGTGGAGGTATACGGGCTCGCTCCAGGGGCCGCAGATGTCCTTGGCGGTGATCAGATAGTTGTCCACGTCGAAATAGCGGGCGTTCATGGAGTTCATGACGCCGTAGACGACGTAGAAGAGGTCTTCATTTTCCGAGTAGGTGAGGCAGGGGGCCCAGATACCCTTGGCTGAGGGAAGCTTGCGGAGGTCCGCCTGGCGCATATCCGTGAGGACATGGGTCAGGAGCTCCCAGTGGACCAGGTCCCTGGAGTGGTAGACGGGCAGGCCGGGCATCCACTCGAAGGAAGAGACGATCAGGTAAAAGTCCTGACCTTTGCGGCAGATACAGGGGTCCGGGTTGAAGCCCGGCAGAATAGGATTCTGAATCATGTTTTAGTCTCCAAGGATGGGGAACCAGCCTTCGTCCACGCACTTGCCCAGGTCCCAGGCGTCCCATCCCTTCCAGGAAATATCGTTGACAGTGTCGAGCAGGAGCTTGTAGCTCCAGTAGAAGAAGCCGGAGCCCTTGTTCCAGGCATCCAGCTGGGCCTTGGCGAGGGCGGTGTAGATCCGCTTCTTCTCCTCAGCCGGGATCTCGGCGGTGTTGTCCGAGAAGTCCACGCCGTTCAGGACAGTCTGGCCGCCC
>CAMONF010000258.1 GCA_946620335.1 uncultured Clostridia bacterium | reverse complement strand
CGGCCGCGCCCCCGACGAAGTGTTGGAAGAAGTGCCCCTCTCCGAAGGCCCGGTCCGCGAAATCACAACAGACGACGAGACCTACCTGTTTTTTGACATGCTGACCACGGACAAGCGGCATGAAATCTGGCTCCGCGGAATCGTGAGCGTGAGCGGAGGGGAAATTGGGACGGCTTCGGTGTATACGGCGGTTGTCATTTCCATTCCATTGTTGATACTGCTGGCGGCCGTCGGCGGCTATCTCCTGGCCGGCCGATTCCTCGGGCCCATCCGGACCATCCGCGAGACTGCGGAGGCGATCGGCGAGAGCGGCGACCTCTCCAAACGGATCGAAATCGACGAAAACGGCGATGAGCTCCACCGCCTGGCCGGGTCCTTCAACCGGATGTTCGACAGGCTGAAGGCCAATTTCGAGGCCGAGAAGCAGTTCACTTCGGACGCATCCCACGAGCTTAGGACGCCCATCACGACGATTCTGGCCCAGTGCGAGTACGCCTTCGAGGACGCCTCCGGCGAGGAGGAGCTCTACGAGGTCATCGGGGACATCCAGAAACAGGGCTACCGCATGAAGCGCCTGGTGGAGTCCCTGCTCAGCTTTACCCGGCTGGACCAGGGCACCGCGGCGCCGGTCATGAAGGACCTGAACCTTTCGGCCTGCGTAGAGGCTGTTTGCCGCGAGCAGGAAGAACTGCCCGAGAAGAATATCACGCTCACGAGGGAAATAAACCCCGGCATCCATCTGCCGGGCGACGCCACTCTCCTCTCCCGCCTGGCCGCCAACCTGATCCGGAACGCCTACCGGTACGGCAGGGAGAACGGGCACATCACTGTGAAGCTCGTAAAGGACGCCGCCGGGATCACCCTCTCTGTGGCGGACGACGGCATCGGCATATCCCAAGAGGACCTGCCCAACGTCTGGAACCGGTTCTACCGGGCTGACAAAGCCCGCACCGCCGGCGAAGGCGCTGGCCTGGGGCTGGGGCTGGCCATGGTGAAGCAGATTGCGGAGTTGCATGGGGGGAAGGTTAATGTGACGAGTACCCTCGGGGCGGGGAGTTGCTTTAGTGTGAGATGGAAGTGAAATAACTGGGCGACTGGAATCAGGGACGGTTCCTTTTCCAGTTTCCCCCAAAAGCGAGACAGAGGGACGGTCCTTTTTACGCAAAATCAAAGATTTTGCGTAAAAAGGACCGTCCCTCTGTCTCAGTTCCTTCACTTCAGCACATCATAAATCCTGATCTCCACGCCCCACTCGCGTCCCTGGACTTCGGAGCGGAAGCGCTGCTGGCTCAGATATTCCCCGAGCACCGGGGAATCCGTCATGAACTTGGGGTAGGCGTGGAAGAAGGGGTCGTTTCTCATGACTTCGGCCAGATAGCCGTTGTTCTCGACGAAGAGGTGGCATTCATTTCCCGCATTGTCTTTGCCTTTGAACATGTACTTGGCGCACATGTTGCGGCTGCCTGCCGGGTTCTCGACCTGGACGTCACAGGCCCCGGGAAGGGTCCTGCCGGTGAAGAGGTCGGATTCCACCGTGGCGGTGAAGGGGATGAAGGTGACTCCGCCGTAGGCGCACGTCATGTCCGAGCAGTCCTCGGGGTTGGCATATACCTTGAAGATCATGATGGGTTCGCTCATTATTTATGCCTCCTTTTTTATGTATACTGGGAAAGATGGAAATCAGGGGCGGTTCCTTTTCTCATTATAGTTCAAATGAATGAGAAGAGGAATCGTCCCTGAATTTCATTTTTTACATCCGTTTATTCCTGCGGCCTGTGGGGCCGCTTTTTTGTTTGTCCATTACTGGGCGGACTTCTTCTCCATGGCTTCATTTGCCCGGATGATCTCAGGCAGCTTCTCCTCGTAGTTGTAGCGAAGGAGCATGAGCAGGATGATCACGAAGGCAGCCAGCGGGATGTAGTTGTTGAGGGCGAAGACAGCCTGCTTGAGGCCGTCGGTCAGGCCGATGGTTCCGGCATTGAAGGCGTCGAAGCCGCCGGCGCCGAGGACCCAGCCGATCAGGGAGCCGCCTACGCCGCCGCCGAGCTTGCCGACGAAGGAGTTGGAGGCGTTGGTCATACCGGTGATGCGGACGCCTGCCTTCTGCATGTTGGCCTCAGCGGTGTTGAGGGTCATGGCCGGAAGGACGGAGATCAGCGGAATGGTGGCGTACATGATGAGGCAGTTGGCTGCCAGGAAGACGATGGAGTTCATCGGCATGAGGGTACGGATGACGCAGCCGGCGACGCCGATGACGGAGGCCCACTTGGCTGTGCCGGTCAGGCCGAAGCGCTTGATCCAGAAGCCGACAGTCAGGAAGCCGAGGACGGAGGGGAAGATGTTGACTGTGTTGACGGTGCTGTAGAAGCCCGGGTTGCCCAGGATGATGAGGCCGTAGTAGAGCGGGGCGATCAGGGCGATGCCGTACACGATGTTCATGGCCACGCCGACGAGGGTGATCTTGATCCAGTACTTGTTCTGAAGGAGGATCTTGAGGCCTTCGATGATGGAGACGCTGGCTTCCTTCTGGGCCATTTCGCCATCATCGTGGTAGATCTCGCGGGAGAACTTGTAGGTGATGAAGAGGCAGATGGCGGAGAGAACGCCGAGGATGACACCGAACTTGATCCAGGCGGCCTGGTCATCGCCGAGGGCGATGGTGATGGGGATGAGGCCGATGCCACAGGCGACGCCGATGGCGTAACCGACAGCCGCGCGCCAGGTTCCCATCTTGCCCTTCTCCTCAGAGCTCTTGGTCTTGTAGGACATCATCGTGTAGTAGGGAACGGCGATGGCGGTGTAGACGATGGCGGAGGCGAAGACGCTGGTCACCAGAGCGTATACATAGCGGAGATTGCCCCAGCTGGCGGGAACGGTGAAGAGCAGCACGCAGGCCAGGAAGGCCGGGATGACCATGCGGAGCAGCCACGGACGGGCCTTTCCGTCCTTGGTGTTGGTCCGGTCGACGAGCTTGCCCATGAAGAGGTCTGTGACCGCGTCGAAAACCTTGGAGACCAGAAGAACCGTGCCGACAGTACCGGCGGCCATGCCCATCTTCGTGGTGTAGAAATATGTTAACTGTCCTGTAAGCTGTCCGTTCGCGTTCAGGGCGAACTGTCCGAGTGAGTCGGTGAGGTAATCAATTGGTCGTAAGTGCTTCTGCTGACCGTCCTTGTCCAGTCCAAGTTCTGTAGCCATATCATTCTCCTTTGCGTTTGGTGTTGTAGCAACTTGTTGTTTGTTTCTTGTTACCTGGTGATAGAAGAATACCAAATATCGTAGGGTTCAGATATCCTTATTACGATGTTTTTGTTCTCCTGTTGCATATAAAAATGACCACATTCAAACAAAGTCAGAGCGGGGGGCCGCCTGCCCCCAAACTCTCGCCTCACCCTGTGAAATATCTGTGAACCCCCTTTTTCTAATAATTCTCTAATTTTCCCACGGCATAATGGGCTCATTAAATCGAAAGGAGCTCAAAGCCATGAAAATTCTCTTCGTACTGGCCCTCATGATATCCTGCATCGTCACCGCCAAGGTCGGCAGGGAGGAGGCGGCCGCATGAGCAGATCATATATCGCCCTCATCCCGGCCTATGAGCCGGAGCCGGTTTTGACCGGCCTTGTCGATCGGCTTGCGGAAGACGGTTTTGCGATTGTCGTCGTGGACGACGGCAGCGGTCCCGCCTTCCTAAGCATCTTTGAAACCGTTTCTTCCCAGGCCACTGTGCTCACGCACCAGGTCAATCAGGGGAAGGGGCAGGCTATCAGGACTGGTCTCATTTATATAAAGAAGCATATGGATCCGGACGCCGTGATCGTGACCGTCGACGCGGACGGG
>CAMONF010000257.1 GCA_946620335.1 uncultured Clostridia bacterium | reverse complement strand
TGGAATTCTTTACAGACAAGGGCATCGGCACCGCCATCATTGACGACAACGCCCGGAGATACTACCGCGGGCGCTGAGGGGGAAGAACTATGAATTATACGGAAATTGCGCACGACGTCGAGAAATATGTGCTCCACACCTACAACCGGTTCCCAATCGCCATCGAGAGCGGTCAGGGGATGCGGGTCAAGGATGTGGCCGGCAGGGAATATCTGGACTTTATGGCGGGAATCGCCGTATACGCCCTGGGCTATCACTATCCGGGCTATGACGAGGCCCTGAAGGCCCAGATCGACAAGGTCCTCCACACCTCCAACCTCTACTATCACGAGCCGCTGGCCAGGGCGGCCAAAGCGGTGGTCGAGTCTTCGGGGCTCGACAAGGTCTTCTTCACCAACTCCGGCGCGGAGGCCGTGGAGGGAGCCCTCAAGGCCGCCAGAAAATACGCCTGGCTCAAGGACGGCAAAAATGACCACGAGATCATCGCCATGGCCGGCTCCTTCCACGGCCGGTCGGTCGGCGCCCTGTCCGTCACCGGCAACGATCATTACCAGGAGCCCTTCCGTCCCCTCATGGGCGGCATCAAGTTCGCTGAGTTCAACAACCTCTCCAGCGTCGAGGCCCTGGTAAATGAAACCACCTGCGCCATCATCCTGGAGACCGTCCAGGGAGAGGGCGGCATCCATCCGGCAGATAAGGACTTCCTTCAGGGAATCCGCAAGCTCTGCGACGAGAAGGATATCGTGCTCATCCTGGATGAGATCCAGTGCGGCATGGGCCGGACCGGCACCATGTGGGCCTTCGAGCAGTACGGCGTGAAGCCCGACATCCTCTGCTGCGCCAAGGCGCTGGGCTGCGGCGTACCGGTCGGCGCCTTTGTCCTGAATGAGAAGCTGGCTGCCGCCTCCCTGGCGCCCGGCGACCACGGGACCACCTACGGCGGCAATCCCTTCGTGCTGGCAGCCGTGGATACTGTTTTCAAGCTCTTTGAGGAGGCGGATATCCTGGACCATGTCGGCAAAATCTCCGGCTATCTGGCGGAACGCCTGGACGATCTGGCAGCCCGCCATGACAGCGTGAAGGCCCATCGCGGCCTGGGCCTCATGCGGGGCCTCGAACTGGCTCCCGACTGCCCGGTGGGTCAGGTGACTTCCAAGGCGCTGGAGAAGGGACTTTTGATCATCTCGGCCGGCGGCAACGTGCTGCGCTTTGTACCGCCGCTGATCATCACGGAGAAAGAGGTCGACGAAGCGGTCGCCATTCTGGACGAGTGTCTGTGATTTGTGGGAAGCAAAGTGGGAATCAGGGACGGTTCCTTTTCCCAGTTTTCTTTGAAAACTGGGAAAAGGAACCGTCCCTGATTCCCACTTTGAATATCTGCCCACACTCTGTTGGTTTACATAATTTCCCGGCCTTTTTCTTGACTTACCCCTTGCAGGATAAACCTGAATTCGCTACAATATTCTTGTGCAGCTTGCGAGGCATCCTTATGCCCGGAGGTGCGCATGAATTTGAAGAGAACTGTCGGCATGGCCGCTCTGGCTGTGCTCTTTATGGTTACCGCAGGTTGCGGACGGGAAGCGAGGGAGTTCATTTCCACGGCCCCATCCGGAAGCGAAGCAGCCGGACGGACCGAGATCCAGGATGAGGACAATTCATATGAAGGGACGGGAGATGCTGATACGGCTTTGGACGCCAGCATCTATGTCTATGTGTGCGGAGAAGTCAACTCTCCCGGGGTTTATGCCCTGCGGGAGGACGCCAGAGCCTTTGAGGCCGTGGAGGCGGCAGGCGGCATGACAGCCGATGCCGACGGCCAGGCCGTCAATCTGGCCAGGATCCTCCGCGACGGGGAGCAGCTGATTGTCCCCTCGCGCCTCAACGCGCCCGCGGCAGGGACCGCCGGCGGCAAGGTGAATATCAACACCGCGGACGTTCCTGCCCTTATGACCTTGAGCGGGATCGGTGAATCCAAGGCGGAGGCTATCATTGCCTACCGTGAAGAGAAGGGCCCTTTCACCGTCATCGAGGACATCATGCTGGTCGGCGGGATCAAGAGCTCCCTGTTCGATAGAATAAAAGACGACATTACTGTCGGTTAGGAGATATATATGGCAAAGAAAGTATTGGTGGTGGATGACGAGAAGCTGATCGTGAAAGGCATTCGCTTTTCCCTGGAGCAGGACGGCTATGAGGTGACATGCGCCTATGACGGGGAGGAAGCCCTGCAGAAGGCCAAGGAGACGGAGTATGATATTATTTTACTCGACCTCATGCTGCCCAGGATGCCGGGGCTGGAGGTATGCCAGCAGATCCGGGAATTCTCCAGCGTTCCCATCATCATGCTGACCGCCAAGGGAGAGGACATGGATAAAATCATGGGCCTGGAGTATGGGGCCGATGATTACATCACCAAGCCTTTCAATATTCTCGAAGTCAAGGCGAGGATCAAGGCCATCCTGCGCCGGGCCGCCAAGGAGGCGCCGGTCAGGGAGGTATCCCGGAAGATTGAAATCAATGGTCTCCGCATGGACTGCGACGCCCGCCGGGTCTTCGTGGAGGACAAGGAGATTTATCTGACGGCCAAAGAATTCGATGTGCTCGAGCTCCTGGCCTTCAACCCCAATAAAGTCTACAGCCGCGAGAACCTGCTCAACATCGTCTGGGGATATGAGTATCCCGGCGACGTGCGGACGGTGGACGTTCATATCCGCCGGCTCAGGGAGAAGATCGAGAAGAATCCCTCCGATCCCAAGTATGTGCATACCAAGTGGGGCGTCGGCTATTACTTTCAGGCGTGAGGCTTACCTTGAGCGAAATCGATAAACAAGTCAAACCAACCTTTCTGCGGAGCCTCCGGTTCCGGATCATGATGATCCTGGTCATCATCGGAATTGTCCCCTGCCTCCTGGCCACCAACGTCGTGATCGGCCGCTACAGGAGCAGGGCCATCCAGCTCAGGACCATGAACGTTCGGAACCAGGGGGATATTCTGTGCAATCTCCTCATGTCGGAAGACTACCTGAGCAACCTTGACAGCAAGGTCATCAATGGGGATCTTACCCTCATCTCCAACATTTACAACGGAAGAGTGATGATCGTGGATGGCGACTACCGGGTCGTCCGTGATACCTATGACCTCGATACGGGCAAGACCTCCGTCTCCAAGGAGATCATCAGCGCCCTGTCGGGAGGGAGCGGCGAGACCCAGTATGACTCTGTCAACGATTATATTCTCATGACTTTCCCCCTGCACCGGGAAGGGAGCAGCGAGATCAGCGGAGTCATGCTGATCTCCGTCTCCACCACCGAAATCGAGCAGATGGCCGGCATCCTGGAGAACTGGGGCATGCTGGTCACCGGCGTCGTCACGCTCACCGTGCTGGTGGCCGGTTATTTCCTGGCGGGTCTTCTGGTGAGGCCTTTCCTGACCGTCACGAGTGCCATCGAGGACGTCACGGACGGGTACGTGGATGATGCCATCTCCGTGCCTGACTACTCCGAGACCGTTCAGATCATCGACGCCTTCAACCGGATGCTCGGCAGGATCCGCACCATGGACCAGTCGAGACAGGAGTTCGTTTCCAACGTCTCCCACGAGCTGAAGACGCCGCTGGCTTCCATGAAGGTCCTGGCGGATTCTCTGAACAGCATGGAGGACGTCCCCATCGAGTACTACAGGGAGTTCATGCAGGACATCACCGGCGAGATCGACCGGGAGAACAAGATCATTTCCGACCTGCTGTCCATGGTCCGTATGGACAGGAAAGCGGCCTCCATGAAGCTGGAAGAGTGCGATATCGGGGGCATGCTGGAGGTCATTGTCAAGCGTCTCAGGCCCATCGCCGCGGAGCGGGGAATCGAAATCAACCTGAGCGCCCCGCAGACCGTGCGGGCCAACGTGGACGACGGCAAGCTGTCCCTTGCCTTCTCCAACCTCATTGAAAATGCAGTCAAGTACAACCGCGACAAGGGATGGGTCCGCGTCACGCTGAGCACCGACCGCAAGTACTTCTACGTCTACGTGGAGGACGGCGGCCAGGGCATCCCGGCTGACCAGATCGAGCACATCTTCGAGCGATTCTATCGGGGCGACAAGTCCCACTCTACGACCATTGAAGGCACCGGACTGGGTCTGGCCATCGCGCGGCAGGCAATCCTGCTTCACCACGGCGTCATCAAGGTGAGCAGCCGGGAAGGGGAGGGGACGACCTTCCAGGTGAGGATACCCTTCCTCTCCTCCGAAGGCTGAGCATTTGGAGAGCTGTCAAATGAACACAAGGAACCGGCACCGCATCGGCTGGCACGCCGACGGAACCGGGAGAGCTTGACTAAACATAAACAGTAGACCGGCACCGCCGCCGGCGATCCGGCGGAAAAATATGAAGAGAAACGAACATCTAAAAGGACAAATACATACAGGCAGACGCCTCGTCGCGCTGGTCCTGATCCTGGGGCTCCTATCGGGCCTTTGCGGCTGCGGAAGCTATCAGCCATCCGGCAGCGGGGAGACCAGGATCTACTGCCTGGACGAGGAGGGCACCGGCCTCGAGTACGAGGAGTACAGCGTCCAGGCCACTGAGACCATGAAGCAGATCGACGAGGTCATTGCCCTGCTCATGAAGGGCCCCGGGGATGCGGCGATGCAGAAGCTTCTCCCGGCGAATGTGGAGATCGACCGGAGCGTCTACGAGAATGGAAACCTGACATTGGATTTCACCCGGGAGTATCTCTCCATGGAAAAGTCCCGGGAGGTCCTGGTCCGGGCGGGCATCGTGCGGACCCTGGTCCAACTGCCTGAAGTCATGACGGTCAGCTTTACGGTGGCTGATCAGCCGGCTCTCCGGTCTGACGGCTCCGAAATCGGCCCCATGGATGCCGAGTGCTTCGTTGAAAATGCAGGCAGGCAGATCAACACCTACCAGCACGCCGACATCAATCTCTACTTTTCCTCCCCGACAGGGGACAGGCTGGTGAGAGAATCAAGGGCCATCTATTACAGCAGTAACCGGTCCATCGAGTGGGCCATTGTGGCGCGGGTCATCG
>CAMONF010000256.1 GCA_946620335.1 uncultured Clostridia bacterium | reverse complement strand
TACCCTTATAGCGGACCTCCAGCGTCTCCCGGTTGTACCGCTTTCCCTGGCATACCTCGCAGGGAACATAGACGTCCGGCAGGAAGTGCATCTCGATCTTCCGTATGCCGTCGCCCTGGCAGGCCTCGCAGCGGCCGCCTTTCACGTTAAATGAGAACCTTCCCTTCTTGTAGCCTCTCACCTTGGCGTCCGTGGTCCCCGCGAAAAGATCGCGGATCATGTCGAAGACGCCGGTGTAGGTGGCCGGGTTGGATCTGGGGGTCCGGCCGATGGGCGACTGGTCGATGGCGATGACCTTGTCCAGGTTCTCGATGCCATTTATTTCCTTATGCTTTCCGGGGATATCGTGGGACCGGTTCAGGTCGTGGGCCAGGCGCTTATAGAGGATCTCATTGACCAGAGAGCTCTTGCCGGAGCCGGAGACGCCTGTCACGCAGGCGAAGACGCCAAGGGGGATATCCACGTCAAGCTTCTTGAGATTATGGACCTCTGCCCCTCTGACCTTGAGCCAGCCTGTGGGGGACCGCCTGACGGCTGGTACCGGTATGAAGCGCCGCCCTGCCAGATAATCGCCTGTGATGGACCCCGGCGTATTCATGATTTCCTCCGCCGTACCGATGGCCACCAGCCGGCCGCCGTGCTCGCCGGCTCCCGGGCCGATATCCACGACGCAGTCAGCTGCCCGCATGGTGTCCTCGTCATGCTCGACAACGATCAGCGTATTGCCCAGGTCCCGGAGGGACTTGAGTGTCGCCAGGAGCTTGTCGTTGTCGCGCTGGTGGAGACCGATGCTGGGCTCGTCCAGAATGTAGGCGACGCCCACCAGACCGGATCCGATCTGGGTCGCCAGACGAATTCGCTGGGCCTCTCCGCCCGACAGTGTGCCCGTGGCCCGGGACAAGGTCAGGTAATCCAGCCCCACGTCGCGGAGGAAGGATACCCTGGCGACGATCTCCTTCATGATCTGGGCACCGATGGCCTGCTGCCCCTTCGTGAGCGAGAGCTCGTCGAAGAACCTCAGGAGCTTCAGGACGGACAGGTCGGTCACGGCGGTGATGTTCTTATTTCCCACGGTGACGGCCAGGGCGGAGGGCTTTAAGCGCTGGCCGCCGCAGGCTGCGCAGGGGGAAATCTGCATATACTTCTCATACTCGGCCTTGGCGGAGTCCGAGAAGGTCTCCCGGTAACGCCGCTCGCAGTTGGCAATGAGACCTTCGAAGGCGACGTTGTAGTCTCCCACGCCCCGCTGGCCCTTGTAGTGGACGATGACTTCCTTGCCGTCCGTGCCGTAGGTCAGCATCTTGCGGATGGCCGCCGGATACTTGTTCCAGGGGGTATCCAAGTCAAAACCGTACTCCTTGCAGAGAGCGACGAGAATGGCATGGGCGAAGGAGCCTTCGTCCATGGCGCTCTGCCAGCCGGGCACCGTGATGGCGCCCTGGTTGATGGACAGGGATGGGTCGGGGATGATCAGGTCGATGTCGAACTCCATCTTGTAGCCGAGGCCCGCGCAGACCGGGCAGGCGCCGAAGGGGTTGTTGAAGGAGAAGCTTCTGGGCTCGATTTCCTCGATGCTGATGCCGCAGTCGGGGCAGGCGAAGGAGGAGCTCAGGGTCTCCACCTTGCCGTCCATGGTGTCCACCATGACAAGGCCGCCGGTCAGACCCAGGACAGTCTCGATGGAGTCGGTGAGCCGCTTCTCGATGCCGGGCTTCACCACGAGGCGGTCCACAACGATCTCGATGTTATGCTTCTGGTTCTTGTCGAGGAGGATCTCCTCGGAGAGGTCATAGAGGTTGCCGTCCACGTTCACGCGGACGTAGCCACTCCGCTTGGCCTGATCTAAAACCTTTTCGTGCCTCCCCTTGCGCCCGCGCACTACCGGAGCCAGGAGCTGGAGCCGGGTCCTCTCCGGCAGCTCCATGATATGGTCCACCATCTGGTCCACCGTCTGCCGCTCGATCACCCGGCCGCAGTTGGGGCAATGGGGAATGCCGATGCGGGCAAAAAGAAGACGGAGGTAATCGTAGATCTCCGTCACTGTGCCGACCGTGGACCTGGGGTTGCGGTTGGTCGACTTCTGATCAATGGAAATGGCGGGCGGCAGGCCCTCGATGCTCTCCACGTCCGGCTTCTCCATCTGGCCCAGGAACTGCCTGGCATAGGAGGAGAGGGATTCCATATACCTTCTCTGGCCCTCCGCGTAGATCGTGTCGAAGGCCAGAGAGCTCTTGCCCGAGCCGGAAAGACCGGTGAAGACCACCAGCTCATTGCGCGGTATATCCACACTCAGGTGCTGGAGATTGTTGGCATTCGCGCCGCGAATGCGGATGTATTTCATTTCTCTCA
The DNA here is from genome assembly GCA_946620335.1 of uncultured Clostridia bacterium. Taxonomy (GTDB): domain Bacteria; phylum Bacillota; class Clostridia; order Lachnospirales; family Lachnospiraceae; genus Chordicoccus. Next base: position 1,285 of record CAMONF010000256.1, on the reverse strand, counting down.
TGCTGTTTCCTTGTATATGACGGCTGCCTCACAGCCTGTTACACGATGCCCGCGCCGCGCGGAGCGGGCGGTACCTCTTTATCATCCAGTAAAAATTCAGCGAATACGCGGTTGCTGACATCAATACCGCGTTTGGTCAGTCTCACCTTGCCGGCGCCCCGGGAAATGAGACCATCCCGCTCGAGTTTCCTGAGCGGCTCCCGGTAGACGCTCTCGAGGCTCACGCCGAAGGCGTCCTCGAACCGCTCCCCCGAGATTCCCCTCATCATCCGAAGGCCCAGGAACATGAACTCCTCCATCTCATCCTGGCGGGTGAGGGGCGTGACCTCCTCCGCGGCCGGGATCCAGTTGCCCGGCTCGGCCTCGAAGTCAACGCCGAGATAGTGCTCCAGGTCCTCCGTGTTCCGCCAGCGCCGGTGGCCGTAGAAGGAGGCCGCTCCGATGCCGAAGCCAAGGTAGGGCCGCCGCTCCCAGTAGCGCACGTTGTGCCGGCATTCATAGCCCGGGCGGGCGTAATTGGAGATCTCGTAGCGGCTGTAGCCGTAAAAGCCGAGTCGCTCCAGGGTCGTATAATACATTTCCCGCTCAGTGTCCTCATCGGGAAGGGTGAGCTGTCCCTTGGCCTTCATGCGGCCGAACTCCGTCCCCTCCTCCACGATCAGGCTGTAGGCGCTGATATGCTCAGGACCCACGCCCGCGGCGAAATTCAGCGTGTCACGCCAGGTGGCCGTGGTCTGCCAGGGGATGCCGCTCATGAGATCGATGTTGATATTGTTGACGCCCGACCGGCGGAGCCGGCGGTAGGTCCGGAGGAAATCCTCCTTGCTATGGATCCTGCCGAGAAAGCGCAGCTCTCCGCCCACAGAGGACTGAAGGCCGACGCTCACCCGGTTCACATGCCCGGAAATGAAGTCATAGACCGAATCATCCTGAGCCCCGGGATTCATTTCCATGGAGATTTCCGCGTCCTCCCGGACCCGGAAGGTCTCCTTCACCGCCTCCATGATCCGGGCAAGGAGCCTGCCGTCCATGACCGAGGGGGTACCGCCGCCTATGAAGACAGTGTCCACCCTGGGCACGCCGGGCACGTCCGCCCAGCTCCGGATCTCCCGGACGAGGGCATCGGCATAGCGCTGTCTGGTCTCCTCGTCCGACGGGGCGGACAGGAAGTCACAGTAGCGGCACTTGCGCACGCAGAAGGGAATGTGGATGTAAATGCCAAGGGTCTGGGCCATGTATGTCACTCCTCGTCAAGCTTGAGTACGTTGAGGAAGGCGTCCTTGGG
>CAMONF010000255.1 GCA_946620335.1 uncultured Clostridia bacterium | reverse complement strand
GTGCTTCGACAAGTCCCTCAACTTCGCCGTCTATCTGGCTATCCTGCAGCTCGGCGTCCGTACCTTCGTTACTGAGCTGACCGCTTCCTTCCAGGGTATCGCTGACAAGCTGCTGCCGTCCTCCATCCCGGGCGTCGACTGCGCTGTCTGCTTCGGTTTCGGCGACTCCAACGCTGTAACCTTCGGTTTCCTGGCCGGTCTCCTTGGCCAGATCATCGCCATCATCATCCTGATCGTCGTCGGTTCCCCGACCATCATCATCTGCGGATTCGTTCCGGTCTTCTTCGACAATGCCACTATCGGCCTTGTTGCCAATGAAAAGGGCGGTCTCAAGGCCTGCCTGATCATCCCCTTCATCTCCGGTCTTATCCAGGTCTTCGGCGCTGCCCTGATCTCCGGCTGGGTCGGCCTTGCCAACTACGGCGGCTACCTCGGCATGTTCGACTGGGCTACTGTATGGCCGCTCATGACCGTCATCATGAAGTTCGGCGGCTACTTCGGTGTCGCCATCGTCGTCATCGCTCTGCTGGCTATCCCGCAGATCGAGTACCGTATGGATCCGGAAGGCTACTTCCTCATCACCGAGGACTACGATGCTTATGTTGAGCACGTAGAGGCCATGAAGGCTAAGAAGGCTTGAAAATGAATTCATTCCGGCTCATGCGGCGAGCCTGATGAAACACGGCTCTGCGCTGGTCCCCGGTTCTCCACGATGAGGTCCTGGGGTAAGCCGGAAGAACAGTTTTAGACGCGCCGGTTCATGGAAGGGACCTTAAAAGCTCCCGGACCGGCAGACCAATCACACAATGCATAACGCTGTGTCCGGGATTCATTTCCCGGACATGGCAGGTTAATTAAAAAGGAGAATACTGAAATGGCAAAACTTGATGGAAAGAAACTGCTCGCCTGCTGCGCCAACGGTGCCGGCTCCTCCCTTATGATGGAGAACGCTGTCCGCAAGGTCATGACCAAGTACAGCATCAAACCGGCTGAACTTCGTCACTGCCCGGTCTCCGAAGGCAAGACGGCTGCCCGCAACTATGACGTTGTCTTCTGCGCCCGCACCTTCGCCAAGACCTTCGACGATGCTGTCAAGTCCGGCACCACCCTTATTCCGCTGAAGAACGTTATGTCCGCCAAGGAGATCGAGGAAGCCCTCAAGGCTGCCGATCTTCTGGACTGATCTATCGCGGGGCAGCACCCTGAACCTGCCGTCTGGCAGTGTTCCGGCGGCTGTCAGCGGCCGAAGGGAACGCCTGGACGTTCCTTGTCCTTGACTGGTCATACGCCAATAACGAGGCCGGGTCTGCTGAGGTTGCCGACGCAGACCCGGCTCCTTGCGTTTTCGGAAAACATCGGACTTCTTTGGAGCCTCCAGTATGGTCAAGGACCGGTTCCTGGGCACCCGGAGAGCGAAAGATGTGCGCCGGGTTTTCGACATGCCCCAAAACCGACGTCTTTCCTGCCGGAAAAAATTGAACCGAGGAGGGCATATCGCGAACAGCTGTATTGAAAATATACCGGGCGGGATGATATGATAAGGTATCCGGCATATTTATGTATAATATTTTGACCGGATCTAAAGTGTATTGATGAGTAGCAGCTAAAGAGAGTAGGTACGGCCATGAAGAACTCCAAGTCAGCGGTCATGAACCGGCAGCTCAACATTTTGAATCTGATCAGAGACCGGGGGGAGGTCAGCGTCGAAGAGCTGGCTGACACCTTCAACATCTCTGTCATCACTGTGCGGCGGGATCTCCAGCTGCTTGAACAGCAGCGGCTTCTTTCGCGTGTCCATGGCGGCGCCCGTGTGGGCGGCCCCGAGGAGGACAGGGGGGAGGATGCGGAGAACCTGAGATACTGCAGGAGCTGTATCTCCCGGTATGCCGCCCGCTTCGTCGCGGACGGTGACGCCATCTTCGTGAACGGGAGCCGGACGGCCCTTGATATGCTCAAGCATGTGAAGGACACCAACCTGCTGGTCTATACCAACAATGCCTGGGCTTTGGAGGAGACCTATCCCAAGGGCGTCAAAATTGTCATGTCGGGAGGGGAGTGCCGCAACCATATCTTTGTGGGCGACTATGTCATGCGGAACCTGCTGTCCTTAAAGGCCAACAAGACCTTTATCGGCTGCGCGGCTGTGTTCGAGGACGGTGAGTTCGGCTACGATATACCCACGGAGATCGGTATCAACGAGATCATGATCAGCCGGACGGAGGGTGAGCTCTATGTTCTGGCGGACCACACCAAGCTCCGCAAGAATTACGACACCACCAGCCTTTACGGCGGCTGCACTTATGACCGGCCGCTGACGCTGATCACGGACTCCAAGGCGGACAGCGAAGTCGTGGAGGCTCTTCGCTGCAACAAGATCAAGGTGATTACTGTGCCTGTCTGAGACCTGTGGTGGGGCAGGAGAGGAATCACGCAACACTCGCCTGAGCGCCATCCGGCGGTCCGGGGAGCAATCACAAAGCCCTCGCCTTAAGCCCATGCCGGGGCAGGAGAGGAATCACGCAACACTCGCCTGAGCGCCATCCGGCGGTCCGGGCGGCAATCACGGAAATATCGTCTGAGCTAATGCCGTGCGGCAGCGGCAGGACGGAAGAAACATGAGGAACCAGGAGGAGTAAACAAATGCCGGATCTTTCCAAGTACCTGCTTTACCTGCCGGGGCTGATCGTGTTCCTGGTAGGGTCAGGGCAGGTCAGGCGCTGGCTCTATCTGAGAAGGGGCGGCGCCACCTTTGGTGACGTTGTCAGCTGCCAGCACGTGGTGAAAAAAGATAAAAAAGACCGGGAGGTCTACAACTATTACAACGTGGTGGTCAGCTTCATCAACAAGGACAACCAGCACAGAGAGCGGCAGGCTGTCAAGTCTCCGACTGAGTTCGCCGTCGGGCAGCAGGTGCGGGTCATCAAGGATTCCGCCGGCGGTCAGTACCAGCTGGTGGAGGAGGAGACCCAGTTCGTGATCAATCCCTGGGAGATGATGGTTGGCGGCGCCCTCCTCATTCTCCTGGCCATGTACTCCAACCAGGGCAAGGAGGTCCCGGCTATGGTATGCCTGGCCCTCGTTCTGGCCGGCGCCGGCGCGGCCCTCATCGCGGACTATGTGCTCCTTAAAAAGCGGGGGCTTGTCCCGGTGACAGGTGAGATCGTCGAAGTCTACACCAGGCAGATCTCCCGCGGCACGAAGATCGTGAAGGGTGACAAGTTCACCTACTATCCGGTCGTGCGTTACGTCATTGACGGAAAGGAAAACCTGCGCAAGTGCAACGTCAACTCCGGCAACGAGAACTCCTTCAAGGTCGGCGAGACCATGGAGCTTTACTACGATCCGAAGTATCAGACGGTCTTTGAGCGCAAGGCCAGTACCGGCTATCTGGTGGCTGGCATCGTGCTTCTGGCCATCGGCCTGGCAGCAGGCATGAGCATCCTTTCGGTCATCTGAAGTCCTTGAGCGCAGGGCCGGCACCGGTTATCCGGCGGCAGGCGTGGCGCTTTTCCCCCTCAAATCTTGGTCTTTTTTTCCAGATTGCACAAAAGACGGCGGGAGTGTACAATGAAACCTGAAAGCGCATATAAGAAGGCTCAGGCCCGGCGCTTTCGCGTCAAAAGAGTTACTGTATTCATTTGAGCAAAGGAGAAAACAATGCTTGAAGAACTGAAAAAACAGGTATATGAAGCAAATATGCTTCTTCCGAAGCACGGACTTGTGACATTCACCTGGGGAAATGTCAGCGGAATCGACCGCGAGAGCGGCCTCTTCGCCATCAAGCCGAGCGGTGTCGAGTATGACCTGCTTACACCGGACGACATGGTCATCGTGGACCTGAACGGCAATGTCGTGGAAGGCAAATACAGACCCTCCTCCGATACGGCTACCCATGTTGAGATCTATAAGGCATTCCCCAATGTGGGCGGCGTTGTCCACACCCACTCCTCCTATGCCACCAGCTGGGCCCAGGCCGGGCGCAGCATCCCCTGCTACGGGACCACACACGCCGACTACTACTACGGGGAGGTGCCCTGCCTGCGCTGCCTCACCGGGGAGGAGATCGACGAGGCCTATGAGCTCAACACCGGCAGGCTGATCGTGGAGGAGTTCGCCGCCATGAACAAGGATCCCAAGGCGGTCTCGGCCGTCCTCTGCAGGAACCACGGACCGTTCACATGGGGCAAGGATGCTGTGGATGCCGTCCACAGTGCCGTGGTGCTCGAGGAGGTCGCCAAAATGGCCTACAGGTGCGAGCTGATCAACCCGAAGGTGCAGCCGGCCCCGCAGGTGCTGCAGGACAAGCATTATTACAGAAAACACGGCGCAGGCGCCTATTACGGACAGAACGGGAACTGAGCGTACAGCAGACAAGAAGGAGAGAACTTCACAATGAACATGCAGGAACTGCAGAAGATCGCCAATCAGGTGCGAAAGGACATCATTATAGAAGTGTTCCATGCCAAGGCGGGGCATCCGGGCGGATCCCTGTCGGCAGCGGAGATTTTTACCTGGCTGTATTTTGAAGAAATGAACATAGATCCGTCTCGTCTCGACGATCCTGACCGGGACCGTTTCGTCCTCTCCAAAGGGCACGCATGTCCGGGTCTCTACGGAGCCATGTGCGAGCGCGGATATTTCGACAGGGAGGAGCTGAAGACGTTCCGCCACATCGGCACGCGTCTCCGCGGCCATCCCTCCATCGGCCACTATCCTGGCGGCGCTCACAGC
>CAMONF010000254.1 GCA_946620335.1 uncultured Clostridia bacterium | reverse complement strand
GATTGACCGCACACCGCCTGCTGTTACCCTTACCTGGGAAGGCGGGGAGGCTAAAAATGGCTGCTATTACAGCAAGGAGAGGACTGCGCGGATCCGGGTGGAGGAGGAGCATTTTGGCGGGGAGTGCGCTCTGCAGATGGAGGCCGCCCATGGCGGGAAGGCGCCTGAGGTGCGGTTCGAGGAAGTGGAGCAGTTTTCCGGAGGGGAAACTGGGATGTCTGAGGCGTCTGGCGGAGAGGCAGAGAGTCACTTTTCTTCTGATGGGGGAGAAACGGGGGCAGCCTTCTACGGCGAAGCGGAAGCCTGCCTTGACTTCACCGAGGAGGGGACATACCGTTTTTCGGGCACCGTCACAGACTTGGCCGGGAATGTCTCCGAACCTTTTGGGGAGGGAACCTTTGTGATTGACCGGACACCGCCGGTCCTTGCCATCAAGGGTGTCAGTGATCTCTCTGCCAACCGGGAAGCGCCGGATTTGACGCTTTTCGTTACAGATGAGTATCTGGATGAGGCTGGGACGACGGGCGTGATGGTTGGAACCGAAAGTGGCGAGGTTCCTTTTGCCGCTGGAGGAAGGGATTTGGCGGAAGTAAAGCCTGATCTGGAAGGATTGGCAACCTCGGGAGAAGAGATTTCGGCGGAAGTAAAGCCTGAGCAGGAAGGATATGCAGCCGCGGGAGGGGAGATTTCAGCGGAGGGAGAGCCCGTTCCGGAAGCGTGGTCAGCCACAGGCGGTGAGACTCTGGCGGAAGTGGATGCCTCTCATGCTGAGAGGGCTGAGGGGACAGCGGGATCGGTTTGCCTTGTCCCCGCAGAGCCGCTTCCGGACGACCACTACCGGCTCACCCTGACCGGGACTGATTTGGCCGGGAACAGGGCAGAGCGGTCGGTTTCCTTTACGGTGGACCGGGAGGGGCCGGTGTTCATTTTCCGGGAGGAGGAAGCGCTGACGAAGGGGTATGCGCGGCAGCCTTTCCGGCCTTCATTTAAAATCATGGATCTGGATGAGACGACGGTCCTGTCTGTGACGGTGAACGGCCGCGAAACACCTTACAGCCGCAGCGGCGATATCTTGACCCTGGAGGAGGCGGTGGAGCGGGATGGCATATACAGGATTCTTGTCGAGGGTATTGACGCGGCGGGCAATCCGTCGGCCATGGAGCCCGCGGAGTTCCGCCTGGACACCCGGCCGCCGGTCATTTTGGCGGAGGGGCTTCGGAGACTGGAAAACGGAGAATTTGAGGAATTTTACACGGAGCCCTTTCAACTGATCCTGCGCCATGACAGAAAGGAGGACCGTTTTGTCAGGCTGGCGGTTAATGGGTCGGAGGTGCCGCTGGACCGGTGTCTGACGGAGGATGGCAGGCTGTCCTTGGATGTCGACAGGTATGGGCGTTATTATGTGGAAGTTACGGCGGCCGATGAGGCGGGGAATGAAACTAGGGCTGATTATGCCTTTGAACTCACCAGATTTCCGATGCGGTTTCCGGGGGAGCTGCGGAGACGGCCGATGGTGTGGATCGCGGTTGTCGGGATAGGTGTGTGCGTGGTGTTGGCGGTTCTGCGGAAGCTTTGATGGGGAGGGGAAACTGGGAATCAGGGACGGTTCCTTTTCCCACTTTTCAAAGAAAAGTGGGAAAAGGAACCGTCCCTGATTCCCAGTTTTCCCCCCAGCTGCCAGTTGCAAAATCATAAGTCCTTTCGTATAGTATATGCGTGCAGTAAGACGACTTGTCACAGGACAGCATTGGAAAGGGCTTGGAAGATTTACATGGAATGGTTCTGGTATATCATAGCTTCAATTGGCGCAGGGGTTGGGACCGGCCTGGCCGGTTTGTCGGCGGCTACGGTCATGGTGCCGATCCTGATCGTTCTCTGTCCCTCATTTTCCGGCGAAACAGGCGCCTACCAGGCCACGGCCATCGCCCTCGCTTCGGATATTCTCGGGTCCGCGGTCACAACTGTGACCTACGCCAGGCATAAGAATATCGACTTAAAGCGCGGCTGGATCATGCTGGTCTGCATTCTGACCATGTGCACTGTCGGCAGCTATGTGGCTTTTCTGGCAGGAAATGTAGTCCTGGGCAGCTTCACCCTCTTTCTCACTTTCTTTATCGGGATCCGCTTTCTTGTAAAACCTGACACCAGCCGGAAGGACCAGGCGGCCAAAGGCGAGAAGCTGGACTGGAAGGGTGTTGTCATTTCCCTCTTTTTCGGACTCACCATCGGCTTCGGTACCGGCTTTGTGGGCACGGGCGGAGGCATGATGATGTTGGTAGTCTTCACGGCTTTTCTGTGCATGGAGCTCAAAACGGCGGTGGGCACCAGCACCTTTATCATGACCTTCACGGCGCTGATCGCCTCGGTCAGCCACATCCTGATCCATCCTGCCATTCTGCTGGAGAAATGGCATGTGATGGTCCTCTGCATTTTCGTCGCCACGGTTTTCTCCCTCATTTCCGCCCGTTTTGCCAATCGGGTGAGCAGCCGGACAGTGGGGCTCGTCACCGGCGCTGTCCTGACGGTCCTCGGCGGCGCCATGCTCCTCCTGAACTTCTGGCCGCAGATTTCCCGCGTTCCCTTGGCCGTGGAGACGCTGCGGTGCTTTGGCAATCTGATCATTTATATCATTCCCTGCGTTCTCATCGTGCTTCCGATCCGGTTCCTGACCAAGGTGCCGTCCTTCGTGTTCCGGAAGATGCTCCACATCATCGCCTTCACCTGCTTTACGGTCATGCTGCTCACGGCGGAAAGCTGGCAGGCAGCCGCGCTGACCTCCGTGACCATCGCGGTGCAGGTCTATCCCCTGCTGGCTCTTTTTGAAAATGAACCCTGGTACGGCGGACTCTTCGTGGAAAAGTCTCACGGTGAAATCAAGCGCAGTCTTCTCATGCTCTTCTTCATGTTCGCGGCTGTCATAGCGGTGTCCTGGGGCGTGTTTGGCAACCCCCATGCCGCGGCTGCGGCCATCCTGATGTGGGGCGTTGGGGACGCCACCGCCGCGCTAGTGGGCATCCCCTTCGGCAGGCATAAGGTGAAAATGAAGCCAATAAACGGCAGGAAGTCCTGGGAAGGCTCCTGCGCCATGCTCCTGATTTCCTTCATGATGGGCATTGTCGTTCTGTGGCTGCATGTCGGGTACGAGGCGCATGTCTCCCTGCTCTACGCGCTGACGATGGCCGTCACGGGAACGGCAGTGGAGCTCTTCTCTGCCAGCGAATGGGACACGGTCACCGTTCCTGTGACCATGCTGGCCGCCGCGCTCATCATTTTGTGAGGCGGAACCGGGTCTGGAAAAAGAAAAATTTGGCTGCCTTTCCCTTTTTCTGTCTCACAGCCCGGAAACGCTGGGCTTTCACAGCTTTTTGCAGGTATTTGCTGTATTTTTAAAGATAAATATATTTATTGAACAATCTGAAAAAATGACAACAGCACCTTCTCCTGTGCTGAAAAACTCGTTCAAAACGGCATTTTTGCGCGTATTCATTGACTTTTCGCCCGGAACTCAATAAAATAATAATCGGACCTGTTTGCTGTTCGGCCAGGCAGTCTCAACCGTGCATCCAAAGAACGCCGGTGCCGGCCGAGCTCAGATTTCCACTACAAGAGGAGGAAACAACATGAAAAAGAAGCTTATTGGAATTATGATGGCCATGACCATGGTCGTCGGTCTGGCTGCCTGCGGCGGCGGTTCTTCCAGTGCTCCGGCCGAAAGCGGCGATGCTGCTGCTGAGGCAACTGAAGCTGCTGAAGAGACCGCTGAGGAGGGCGGCGAAGCCGAGGCCTCCGAAGAGCCGGTCGCGGAAGGCGTGGACGTCACCGCCATCAAGGTCGGTCAGATCTGCGTCGAAGACGAGAACTCCGGTTATGACGCAGCCCCCATCGAGGGCCTTGCCACCGCTATGAAGAACCTGGGCATGGATCCCGCCACCCAGCTGACCCTGGTCGTCGACATCCCCGAGGATGAGACCTGCTACGACACCGCTGTCGACGAGGCAGAGGGCGGCTGCGGCATCATCTTCTCCGATTCCTATGGCCACCAGACCTACATGCAGCAGGCTGCCTCCGAGTACAGCGATGTCACCTTCGTCGCCTGCACCGGCGATATGGCTGCTCCCTCCGGTCTGGCCAACCTGAAGAACATTTTCCCGCACACCTATGAGTCCCGCTATGTGTCCGGTGTCGTCGCCGGCATGAAGCTCAAGGAAATGATGGATGCCGGCAAGGTCACCGATCCCTATGTCGGTTACGTCGGCGCTTATCCCTACGCAGAGGTGGTCTCCGGTTACACCGCTTTCTTCCTCGGCGTCCGCTCCATCGTTCCGGAAGCCCACATGGATGTTCAGTTCACCAACTCCTGGTATGATCCGACCGCTGAAGGCGCTGCCGCCGAAGCTCTGATCTCCAAGGGCTGCTGCATCATCAGCCAGCACGCTGACTCCACCGGCGCTCCCTCCGCAGTCCAGGCTGCCCATGAGAACGGCAAGGAAGTCTACTGCGTCGGCTACAACATCGACATGCGCGCTGTCGCTCCGGATGTTGCCCTGACCTCTGCTCAGAACAACTGGTCTGTCCTCTATGAGCATATGCTGAAGTGCTACATCGACGGCACCGAGATTCCGACCGACTACTCCGCCGGTATCAATGAGGATGCTGTCATGATCTCTGAGCTTGGCGACGCCTGCGCAGAAGGCACCGCTGAGGCCGTTGAGGCTGCCTGGGCCGGCATCAAGGACGGTTCCATCCAGGTCTTCGCCACTGCCAACTTCACTGTTCAGCCGACCGACAACGGCTCCTACGCTGTCGACGAGGAAGGCCATCTGACCAGCGCCTTCGCCCTCGACTCCGACGGTGACTGGGTCAACGACAACGGCGAAGCCATCATCGACGGCGCTTTCGTTGAGTCTCAGCTTCGTTCCGCTCCTTACTTCTCCCTGGACATCGACGGTATCACCAAGCTGAACTGATTTGCTTTAACCTGAATACGCGGCTAAGGGGCTGCCGGCTACGGCAGTCCCTTTTCGACTTACGATGAGGCGTACTTACCGCACTATGCGCGGCGCAGCCGTCTGCGGTCTGCCGCCTCACAGTTCACTGCCGTAACAGCGCGCACATGCCTTGTCATGCGCGCGGTTTTACCGCAATGAGCGGAAAATGCTAATAAGAACGCCGGGAGTACCTGGACCGGCGGTACCTGACTACATGTCCGAACCGGAAGCCGGGCACAGGAAAAGCCTGGAGAGGGGGCGAAGACCCCGCGCTTCAGGTAGAAGGGAGACACAATTTGGAACAGACCCCAGCCGTTGAATTAAGACATGTAACAAAACGGTTTGGCAGGATTTTGGCCAACAATCATGTGAACCTGAAAATCAGGAAGGGAGAGATCCTGTCGCTCCTGGGTGAGAACGGCAGCGGCAAGACCACTCTCATGAACATGCTGGCCGGTATTTATTTCCCGGATGAGGGCGAGATCCTGATCAACGGAACGCCGGTCACCATCGCCTCACCCAAGGACTCCTTCGACAATGGCATCGGCATGATCCACCAGCACTTCAAGCTGGTAGACGTGTTCACGGCCGCTGAGAATGTGACCCTGGGCACGGACGACGCCAAGCTGGACCTCAAGCAGGTCGCCAGCCATATCAAGGAGATCTGCGATAAATACGGATTCGTGATCGACCCCATGAAGAAGGTCTATGACATGTCCGTTTCCGAGAAGCAGACCGTCGAGATCATCAAGGTCCTCTACCGCGGCGCGGACATCCTGATCCTGGATGAGCCGACGGCCGTTCTAACGCCTCAGGAGACCGACCGCCTCTTCAACGTCATGCGGAACATGAAGGCGGACGGTAAGACTATGATCATCATCACCCACAAGCTCCACGAGGTCATGGATGTGTCCGACCGCGTGGCAGTCCTTCGGAAGGGTGAGTATATCGGTGAGGTGGAAACCAAAGATACCGATCCGCAGAAGCTGACCGACATGATGGTCGGTCGCGCGGTCAAGCTCAACATCAACCGGCCGGAGCCGGTGAATCCCACGCCTCGCCTTGAGGTCAGCAACCTGACCGTGTACGACGCCCTGGGCGTCAAGCGGCTCGACAACGTCAGCTTTACCGCCATGGGCGGCGAGATCCTGGGCATTGCCGGTATCGCGGGCTCAGGCCAGAAGGAGCTTCTGGAGGCGATCGCCGGGCTTCAGGTGACGGCGGAGGGCGCTTCTATCAAGTACCATCCCATCGGCGATCAGGGCGATGGCACCCAGTTGGTCGGTCTGACCCCCATGCAGATCAAGCGGGCCGGCGTTTCTCTGGCCTTCGTCCCCGAAGACCGGCTCGGCATGGGCCTGGTCGGCACCATGGGTATGACCGACAACATGCTTCTGCGCAGCTACCGCAAGGGCAGCGGCCCCTTTGCCGACCGCAAGGCGCCCAAGCAGCTGGCGGAGAACGTGCTGAAGGAGCTCGAGGTCGTGACGCCGTCCATCTCCTTCCCCGTCAGGCGCCTGTCGGGCGGCAATGTCCAGAAGGTCCTGGTCGGACGCGAGATCGCCCAGGAACCGTCCGTACTCATGACGGCCTACGCCGTCCGCGGATTGGACATCAATACCTCCTACACCATCTACAACCTCCTCACGGAGCAGAAAATGAAGAACGTGGCTGTCATTTACGTAGGCGAGGACCTGGACGTGCTGCTTGAGCTGGCGGACCGGATCCTGGTCCTGTGCGGCGGCCAGGTCAGCGGCGTCGTGGACGCCCGCACGACCACCAAGGAAGAAGTCGGTCTTCTCATGACTAAATTCCAGAAAGGAGACGACAAGACCATATGAGCCACATCAAAACCGGCCATGAGCCCTTAATCCGCATCGCCAAGCGCGATGCCATTTCCAAGCCCAAGTCAATCATGATCCGCATTGTGGCGGTCCTGCTGTCGCTGGTCGTCAGCGGTGCCTTCATTCTCGCCATCACCGGGCAGAACCCGATCCGGGTCTATGAGGTCATGGTGGAAGGCGCCTTCGGCACCAGCCGCCGGTCCTGGGTCACCATCCGCGATACCATGATGCTTTTCTGTATCGCCATCGGTCTGGCGCCCGCCTACAAGATGAAGTTCTGGAACATCGGCGCCGAGGGCCAGGTCCTGATCGGCGGTATCTGCACCGCCGGCCTCATGCGGGCCCTGGGCAACACCATGCCCACGCCGCTGCTCCTGGTCGTCATGGCCTGCGCAAGCCTTCTGGGCGGTTGCATCTGGGGCGTCATCCCCGCCATCTTCAAGGCTGAGTGGCACACCAATGAGACCCTCTTCACCCTCATGATGAACTACGTTGCCATCCAGCTGACCAGCTACTGTGTATCCCTCTGGGAGAATCCCTTCGGATCCAACTCCGTCGGCATCATCAACCAGCAGACCCAGGGCGGCTGGTTCCCGAAGATCTTCGGGCAGGCCGTCTCCCTCAATGTGATCATCGTCATGGCCCTGGCCATCGGCATGCACATTTATCTGACGTACTCCAAGCAGGGCTATGAGATCGCCGTCGTCGGCGACTCCGTGAACACGGCCCGCTACGCCGGCATCAACGTCAAGGCCGTCACCATCCGGGCCATGGCTGTCTCCGGCGCCATCTGCGGTCTGGCAGGCTTCATCGCCGTCGCCGGTGCCTCCCACACTATCTCGACCTCCACGGCCGGCGGTCAGGGCTTCACGGCCATCATCGTCGCCTGGCTGGCCCAGTTCAACTCGGCCATCATGGGTCTCATCGCCCTCCTCCTGGTCTCTCTCCAGAAGGGCGCGATTCAGATCGCTTCCCAGTTCAAGCTGAACAACTATGCCTCCAACGTCATCACGGGCATCATCCTCTTCTTCATCCTGGGCAGCGAGTTCTTCATCAATTTCCGCCTGATCCTTCGCGGCAAGAAAGGAGGCGAGGAGAAATGATTACCTTCGTACAGATTTCCCAGCTCCTCCAGTCGGCCATCGTTTTCGGCACCGTCATCATGTTCGGCGCCCTGGGTGAGATCCTGACACAGAAGTCCGGTAACCTGAACCTTGGCGTCCCGGGCATCATGTACCTGGGTGGCATCGCCGGCCTGGCCGCCGCCTACGCCTATGAAATGAACACCGCCACCCCCAGTGGCTTCGTCTCTCTGATCATATCTTTTGTGGCGGCATTTGCGGCATCCGCGCTGGGTGGTCTCATTTACAGTTTCCTGACCATCACCCTGCGCGCCAACCAGAACGTCACCGGTCTTACCCTGACCATCTTCGGCGCGGGCCTGGCCAACCTCTTCGGCGGCATGCTGAACGCCATGGCCGGCGGTGTCGGTCAGATCTCCATCCGGACCACCAGCTCCGCCTACCGCCTGTCCATCTCCAATATGGTCAGCCTGGGGCCCTTCGCGTCCATCTTCCTGAGCTACGGCTTCATGGCTTACCTGGCCATCATCATCGCGGTGGGCATGTACTTTTTCCTGAACAAGTCCAGGATCGGCCTGAACCTCAGGGCCGTGGGCGAGAACCCCGGCACAGCGGACGCGGCCGGTATCAACGTCACCAAGTACAAGTACGTGGCGACCTGCGTCGGCGCCGGCATCTCCGGCCTGGGCGGTCTCTACTACACCATGGACTACATCAAAGGCACCTGGACCACTGACAGCACCATCGAGGCTCTCGGCTGGCTGGCCGTCGCGCTGGTCATCTTCGCCACCTGGCGGCCGCTCAACGCCATCTGGGGCGCCTACCTCTTCGGTGTGCTCTACTGGGTCTACCTCTACATCCCGGGGTTGACCAGAAGCTCCCAGGAAATCTTCAAGATGCTGCCCTACGTGGTCACCATCGTCGTACTGCTCTTTGTCTCGATGCGCAAGAAGCGCGAGGACCAGCCGCCCGCATCCCTGGGCCTGTCCTACTTCCGAGAGGAGAGATAATAAGCAAAAAAGTTTATATGATTGGAGAATATTTGACCTACCTTACTGTTCTCATTCGTGATTTGAGAAGCATTCTTTGT
>CAMONF010000253.1 GCA_946620335.1 uncultured Clostridia bacterium | reverse complement strand
ACACCGGGCTCTTTGACGACATCCGGAACCTGTTCGCATCTACGCAGGACGCAAGGATGCGGGGTTACAATCAGGGGCGATTTTCCTTTAATACCAAAGGCGGGCGCTGCGAGGCCTGCTCCGGCGACGGACTGGTCCGGATAGAGATGCACTTCCTGCCGGACGTCTATGTGCCCTGCGAGGTATGCCAGGGTAAGCGGTACAACCGGGAGACGCTGGAGGTCCGCTATAAGGGGAAGAGTATCTACGACGTCCTCAACATGACGGTGGAGGAGGCGCTGGACTTCTTCCAGAATGTATCCCGGATCCGCAGCAAGATCCAGACCCTCTACGATGTTGGCCTTTCCTACATCCGGCTGGGGCAGCCCTCCACGGAGCTCTCCGGCGGCGAGGCCCAGCGCATCAAGCTGGCCACTGAGCTGTCCAGGCGTTCCACCGGCAAGACCATCTATATTCTGGACGAGCCGACGACGGGCCTTCATTTTGCGGATGTCCACAAGCTGGTTGAGATCCTCCACCGCTTTACCGACGAGGGCAATACGGTCCTGGTCATCGAGCACAACCTGGACGTGATCAAGACGGCGGACTATATCATCGACCTGGGCCCGGAGGGCGGAGACAAGGGCGGCAATCTGGTGGCAGAAGGCACACCGGAGGAGGTGGCCGCCGTGCCCGGATCCTTCACAGGCCAGTATATTAAGAAGGAACTCGACAAGGCAGCCGCATTGCAGGCTGCCCGGGCGGAGAATCTTTGACAAGTTCTCATCTATCCATTGATAGAAAAATGGCACAGGTGGTAAGATAGGGGCAGCAATCGCGGAGGAACCGAGGGGTGCCGGACGCCCCTCCCCTTATGGAGTACATATTATGATGAAAGTGATAGAAGGCGGCATTACGTCCGCCATGGGATTTCAGGCAGCCGGCTGCGCCGCCGGCATCAAGAAGGCAGGCCGGGACGACATGGCCATGGTCTATTCGGAGAAGCCCTGCACGCTGGCGGGCACCTTTACTTCCAACCGCGTCAAGGCGGCTCCTGTCCTCTGGGACCGGGAGATCGTGAAGGGCAGCGGTATCGGCCAGGCGGTGGTGGTCAATGCGGGCATCGCCAACGCCTGCACCGGGCAGCAGGGCCTCGACTATTGCCGGCAGACCGCGGAGGCGGCCTCCGCCGCGCTGGGCATTCCGGCGGATACGGTCCTGGTGGCTTCCACGGGCGTCATCGGCTTTCAGCTTCCCATTGACAGAATTACGGCGGGCGTTTCGACCCTGGCAGGCCTCCTGAGCCATGAGAAGGAGGCAGGCACGGCCGCGGCCCGCGCTATCATGACGACGGATACCGTCAAGAAGGAGGCGGCCGTTCAGGTCACGCTCACCGACGGAACCGTGGTGACCATCGGAGGCATGACCAAGGGCTCCGGCATGATCCACCCCAACATGTGCACCATGCTCTGCTTTGTCAGCACGGATGCCGTCATTTCCCGGGACCTGATGCAGAAAGCCCTCCTTGAGGTGGTCCAGGGGACCTTCAACATGATTTCTGTCGACGGCGACACCTCCACCAACGACACCTGCCTGCTCCTGGCCAACGGGATGGCCGGCAACAAGGCCATCGATTCGGAAAATGAAGACTATTCCCTCTTTAAGGCCGGTCTTCTTGACGTCTGCACCCGTCTGGCCAAGATCATGGCCAAGGACGGCGAGGGCGCCACAGCGCTGGTCGAGATGAAGGTCGTCGGCGCGCCCACGAAGGAAGCAGCCAGGACGCTGGCCCGGTCGGTCATCAGCTCCAGCCTCACCAAGGCAGCCATCTACGGCCACGACGCCAACTGGGGCAGGATCCTCTGCGCCATGGGCTATTCCGGAGCGGATTTCGAACCGGAGAAGGTGGATCTGACCTTTACCAGCGCCGCGGGTACCGTCAAGGTCCTGGAGAACGGTGTCGGCACCGGCTTCTCGGAGGAGCTGGCCACCAAGATTTTGAGCTGTGACGAGATCTTCATCACGGCGGATCTCAAGCTGGGATGCGAGGAGGCGGAGGCCTGGGGCTGCGACCTCACCCACAAGTACGTAGATATCAACGCAGATTACCGGTCTTAAGGGACCGCAACGGAGAATGATATGGCAGCAACAGACATCGGAATCGATCTGGGATCATCCAATATCACAGTCTTCGCCCGGGGCAGGGGTGTCATCATCTGCGAGCCCTCGGTGGTGGCTTACGACAAGGACAATGACCGGATCCTGGCCTATGGGGACGAAGCCCGGCACCTGATCGACAGGACCCAGGGCAATATCGTGGCCATCAGGCCTTTGAAGAATGGTGTCATTTCCGATTACAGTGTGACGGAGAAGATGCTGGGACACTTTATCAAGCGGGCCATTGGCCGGCGCGCCCTTAGGAAACCGCTGATCACCATCTGCGTGCCCAGCGGTGTTACCGCTGTGGAAAAGCGGGCGGTGGAGGAGGCGGCCTACCAGGCCGGCGCGAGAGGCGTGACGATCGCGGAGGAGACCGTGGCGGCGGCCATCGGGGCCGGCATCGACATCACGAAGCCGGTGGGGAATATGATTGTGGATATCGGAGGCGCGACCACGGACACGGCCATCATTTCCCTCGGGGCTCCGGTCATCCTGAGCACTCTCCATGTGGGCGGCGACCATTTCAATGAGGCCATCACCCGCTACGTGCGCCGCAACCATTCCCTCTTCATCGGGGAGCAGCAGGCCGAGGACATCAAGATCCGCATCGGCACCGTCTGCAAGTGGCCCCGGGTGGAGGAGATGCAGGTCACCGGCCGCAACGTCATCACGGGCAATTCCCGGACCATCTCCCTGACCTCCGACGAGATTCGCGGAGCCATCATCGAGACGGCCACGGAGATCGTAGAGAGCGTCCACGGCGTTCTCGAAAAGACGCCGCCGGAGCTGGCCAGCGACATCGTGGGCCGGGGCATCGTCCTGACGGGCGGCGGCGCGCGGCTGGACGGCATGGAAGAGCTGGTCTCCGACAGGACCGGCATCAATGTGATGACCGCCGAGAACCCTGAGCTGGCTGTGGCGGAGGGGACCGGCGTTTACAACGAGAAGCTTGAGCAGCTTAGCCGCATGGAGAGGTAAATGACAGAACGCATAAGTGGTGTGGTGGAACACATCATTTTCAGAAATGAAGACAACGGATACACTGTGCTGAGCCTTGCCTCGGATGGAAAAGAGCTGACACTTGTCGGCTTTTTTCAGTCTGTCAGCGAGGGGGTGACTTTGGAGGCGGAGGGACGTTTCACATCCCATGCCGCCTACGGCGAGCAGTTCAAGGTCGACAGCTACGAGCTGCGGCAGCCGGAAGGGGAGGACGCCATCGAGCGCTATCTGTCCTCCGGCGCCATCAAGGGCGTCGGCAAGACCCTGGCTGCCCGGATCGTGAAGAAGTTCGGCGAGGACACACTCCGGATCATCGAAGAGGAGCCCGAGCGACTGGTGGAGATCCGGGGCATCAGCGAGCGCATCGCCCGGGATATTGCCCGTCAGACAGCAGACCAGAAGAACATGCGGCAGGCCATGATGTTCCTGGGGCAATACGATATTTCCCTCTCACTGGGGGTCCGCATTTACCGGGAGTACGGCGAAAAGCTTTACGATATCCTGAAAGAGAATCCCTACCGGCTGGCGGATGACATTGACGGCGTCGGCTTTAAGACCGCGGATGTCATTGCCGCCAGAATCGGCATCGATCCTGACTCTGAATACAGGATCCGCAGCGGCATCCTCTATACCCTGTCCATGGCAGCGGGGGAGGGCAGCGTGTATCTGCCCGAGCGCCAGCTCATCAGGCGCTGCGCCGCCATGCTGGGGACGGGCGAAGAGCTGGTGGAACGGCAGATCACGGCCCTTGCCCTGGAACGCAAGATCATGCTTCGCGATCATGAGCGCCGGGAAGACACCGCTCAGAATTACCGCAAGCCCCTGGACGCCGGGGACCCGGGCGACTGGGAGGATGATTTCTACAGCGGCTGGGAACTTTACGACATGCCGGAGCGGGACCTGGAGGGGCAGGAGACCGAGCGGATCGTCTACAGCAGCTATTACTATTATCTGGAGCTGAACACGGCCAGAATGCTGAACGACCTGAACATCCAGGTCCGAAAGGACGGGCCGCTGCTGGAGGGAAGCCTTGAGCGCCTGAAAAAGGGCAGGAAAATCACCCTGGACGAGGACCAGGAGAACGCCGTGCGGTGCGCGGCAAAGAACGGTCTCCTGATCCTGACCGGCGGCCCCGGCACCGGCAAGACCACCACCATCAACGAGATGCTCCGCTATTTCGAGATGGAGGAGATGACTATTCGTCTGGCTGCACCCACCGGGCGCGCCGCCAAACGGATGACCGAGACCACCGGGTTCGAGGCATCCACCATCCACCGCCTTCTGGAGTTCGGCGCTTCCGGCGAGGACCTGAAGGAGAGGGAGGAGGTGCGTTTTGAGAGAAATGCCACCAATCCCCTGGAGGCGGACGTGATCATCATCGACGAGATGAGTATGGTTGACATTTCCCTCATGCACGCCCTTCTCTCGGCCGTGACGGCCGGCACGCGTCTCATCCTGGTGGGTGATGTGGACCAGCTGCCGTCGGTGGGACCGGGGAGTGTACTGAGAGACATGATTCGGGCCGATGTATTCCCCTGCGTGCGGCTGCAGCACATCTTCAGGCAGGCGGCGACCTCGGATATCGTCGTGAACGCCCATAAGATCAACGCGGGCGAGGCTATCCGGCTGGACAATAAGAGCCGGGACTTCTTCTTCCTGCGGCGGAACGACGTGAACCTCATCATCAGCAACATCATTCAGCTGGTGCGGGACAAGCTGCCGCCCTATGTGGAGGCGCAGCCCTTCGACATCCAGGTCCTTTCGCCCATGCGGAAGGGGCCGCTGGGCACCCTCCGGCTGAACCGCATTCTCCAGACTTACCTGAATCCGGCCGGACCGGACAAGGCGGAGAAGACCTTCGGCGACCGCGTCTTCAGGGTGGGGGACAAGGTCATGCAGATCCGCAACAACTACCAGCTGCCCTGGGAGATCCGCGGCCGATACGGCACGGCCATCGCCACCGGCGAGGGCGTGTTCAACGGGGATATGGGCATCGTGCGGTCCATGAACGACTACGCAGCCAGCATGACCATCGAGTTCGACGAAGGACGTATGGTGGATTACCCCTACGCGGACCTGGAGGAGCTGGAGCACGCCTACGCGGTGACGATCCACAAGTCCCAGGGAAGCGAGTACCCGGCTGTCATCATCCCGCTGCTCGGCGGACCGCCCATGCTCATGACACGAAATCTTCTTTATACAGCTGTCACGAGGGCCAGAAAGTGTGTAACGATTCTCGGAAGCGAAGAGACCGTGCGCAGCATGGTCGATAACGCCTCCGAGCTGGAGCGATATACCTCCCTTGACGAAAGGATCCTTGAACTGTGCAGCCTGTCAGAAATCCACGGGGACAGGTCCTGAGGGAAGCGGGCGGTCTGTTACTGAATCTCCTGTTCCCGCGGCGGTGTCCTGTATGCCATGAGGTGGCGGAGCCACCCTTCCATATATGCCCTGACTGCCGCGCCCATCTGCCCTACATCGAGACCAGGCGGTGTGTAAAGTGCGGCAAGCCTGTGCTTCCGACAGACCGGCTCTGCGAAGACTGCCGGTCGCGGGAGCATGCCTTTGACAGGGGCCTGGGTCTCCTCCTGTACGATGAGACCATGCGCCGGACCATGTCTTATCTCAAGTACCATGGCAGGAAGGAGTACGGAGAGGCCCTGGGCGAGCTGCTTGCGGAGCAGACGGCCGACCTGGCCGCCCTCTGGTGTCCGGAAGTCATTGTGCCCATCCCCCTCCATCCCCGGAAAATGAACGCACGCACCTACAACCAGGCTGCTGAGATCGCCCGCCCGCTTTCCCGCGCCTTCGGCGTTCCCATGAGGGAGAACATGCTGCGGCGCAGGACGGAGACGGCGGCCATGAAGAATCTGAACGCTTCCGACCGTTTTCGGAACCTGGCAGGCGCCTTTGAGGCGGGCGGGGGCTTTCGACAGGTGAAAAGCGCCCTGCTGGTGGACGACATCTACACCACCGGCGCCACCATGGACGCGGCTGCCCTGGCCCTTAGGGAGGGCGGGATCCGTGAAATATACTTTCTCACGGTTTGCATTGGCGGAGGTTTCATGGTACAATACTAAACGACTATGTGTGAACGCTCATCCGGGAGGAAATGGATACATTATGATCGATCAGGAACGCGTGCTTCTCATGGCCAGACTGGCACGTTTTGAAAAAGGAAGAAAGGGAAAGGAAGCGCTCCAGATGCACAAGTACTATCGGAGCGATTTTCTGGCGCTTGCCCTGATCAAGACCTTCTTCCTGACTACCATCGGCTATGGGTTGGTGTTGGGAGTGATGCTCCTGGCCAACATGACATTTTTCATGGACAACTTTAACCTGATCAACATCCGGGTCATCGGGTCTATGATCCTGATCGGCTATCTGGCCCTTTTGGGGCTCTCCATGGCCATCGGCTACCTGTATGCCCTGATCCGCTACAACCGGGCCAAGAAGCTCATGCGGGAATATCTGGCCGGCCTTGAAAAACTGTCCAATATGTGAGCGCCTTCCGGGTATGCTTTTTGCCTAAAAACCAGTGTGAGGAAATTCCATGACGACCATTCTTGAACTCAGAGAAAAACTGAAGGGGCTTTACGCCAATTATTCCACATATATTGAGATCGTGCTGAAGCTGGTGCTGGCCCTCATCTGCCTCCTGTGGATCAGGTCCGCCTTCAACGGCACCGGCCTCTTCAACAACACCTATGTTATTCTGGTGTCCGCTCTGCTGTGCTCAGTCTTCCCGCTCAGGATGACGCCGCTCATCTCCGGCATTTTTATCGTGGGCCAGGCTTTTGAGATTGGACTGGACGCAGGGGCCGTCATGCTGATCATGTTCCTGATCGTCATGATTTTCTTCTTCCGGTTCGCCCCTGATGACGGACTGGCCATGATCCTGACGCCCATCGGCCTGTCCTTAGGCATCCCGGCCTTTATTCCCTTGTGTGTGGGCGTGCGGAGAAAACCCGTCTCAGCTGTGGCGGTGGTCTTCGGCAGCTATGTATACCACCAGATCCTTCTCCTCAGCGGGAACCGGGCCGCCCTCAGCGAGCTGCCGCTGACCGAGTTCATGGACAGGTTCAACCTGATTTTCATCAATCTGGTGGAGAACAGGAACATGGTCGTGGGCATGTTCGCCATGACAGCGGTCATCGTTATCACTTATGGCGTATGCAGGCTCGGCTTCGACCATGCCTTCGAGGTGGCCGTCGGCGTCGGAGCCGTGGTCTATGTGGTCTTCATCCTCATGGGCAACTCGGTGGCGGGCAGCACCTACAGCGTTCCGGTTGTGATCGGTATGACGCTGGTCGGCGCTCTCTTTGCCCTGGCCGTGGAGTTCTTCTTCCTTTCCCTCAATTATAAGGGGACGGAGAAGGTGGAATTCGAGGACGACGAATACTATTATTATGTGCGTGCGGTCCCCAAGATGTACGCCTACAAGCGCCGGATCCAGATCGAGAAGGAGGAGGAAGCGGCGGACGGCGAATCGGCTTCCGAGGAAGTTCCGGACATCGCTCATCCTGACGTGAACTCCGTGGACTTTGAGAGAAAGCTCGAGGATTCGCTGAAGAACCTGTAAACAAAAGCTCCGGACGCAGGACCGGTCAGGGTACTGCGTCTTTTGTGCGCGATTGGGCCGGCGCAGAACCGCTGCCCTTAAATTGCAGAAAATGTAAGAGAGGAGGTCGGGACAGTGTCTTCCATACTTGAAATGCTGAAGAATTTGATCTCCGGCCTTTATTTCCCGCGGATCGGACTCAGTGATGTGGTGGAGATCCTGATCCTGGCGGTCATCATCTATGTCATCATGGTCTGGATCCAGCGGACGCGGGCTTACACGCTGCTGCGGGGCATGATCACGGTCGGCGCCTTTCTCTTCTTCGTTCGGCTTTTCCAGCTGTCCGCCATCTGGTGGATCGCCCAGAATCTGGCTTCCATCGCCCTTTTGGCCCTGGTCATCATTTTCCAGCCCGAGCTCAGAAAGGGTCTGGAATCCCTGGGCAACCGAAGCTTCGTCTCCATGCTGGTGCCTTTTGATTCCCAGCACCAGGAGCGCTTCACCGAGAATACCATCAATGAGATCGTCCGCGCCGTCAACGACATGAGTGAAGTGAGGACCGGCGCGCTGATCGTCATCGAGCAGCAGATCCTGCTCACGGAGTTCGTCAGCACGGGTATCGAGCTGGACGCCAGGGTCTCCAGCCAGCTCCTGACCAATATTTTTGAGCATAACACGCCCCTTCACGACGGCGCTGTCGTGGTGCGGGGAGACAGGATCGTGGCGGCTACGTGCTACCTGCCTTTGTCGGAAAATGTATCCATCAGCAAGAAGTTCGGCACCCGCCATCGCGCAGGCCTCGGCATCAGCGAGGTCAGCGACGCCTTCACCATCATCGTTTCCGAGGAGACAGGGCGGGTATCCTATTCCTACATGGGCGAGCTGAGCGCGGGCGTGACCAGCAGCGTTCTGCGTGAGCAGCTCCACAATGTCCAGCGCAACGCCATGAACGACAGAAATGAAGGCAAATTCCGGATCTGGAAAGGAAGGGACAGGAATGAAGAGTAGACTGCTTCGCCATCCCGGCCTCAAGGTGGCTTCGCTGGTGGTGGCGTTTTTCATATGGCTGCTTGTGGTCAATATATCGAACCCGGTCCTCACGAGGACGATCACCGGCGTCAAGGTCAGCGTATCCAACGCTTCCTATGTGGAGAGCCGCGGTCTTTCCTACCGGATCGAGGATGGCTTTGATACCATTTCCGTCACGGTCAGGGGTAACCGTTCGACGGTGGAGCGGCTGACAGCGGACAGGATCACTGCGACCGCCAACATGACGCAGATCATAGACTTTGAGTCGGATCCGGTCATGGTACCCCTCTATGTCACGGTACCGAACGTGCCTGCGGAAAATGTGACGGCTGTCCCGCGGAACATCGAGGTGGTCATCGAGGAGACGGTGACGCGGGAATTCGTGATCACACCTACCACCGGTTCCACAAGGCCGTTGAACGGCTATGAGGTGGGCGTTCTGACCACCTCTCCCGAAAAGGTCACGATCCGAGGTCCCATCAGTGTTGTGGACAAGCTCGACCGCGTTTCGGCTGCGGTGGACGTGACCAACCTTTCCAGGGACACAGACCTGTCTCCGACCATGAGCATTTACGACAAGAACGGTGAGGTCCTCTCTGAGACGGAGATGTCATACCTGAGCATGAATATCGACGAGTCGGACGTGACGGTCCATGTCGACCTCTTCCAGGTCCATCCCGGCGTCACCCTCGAGGGGCAGACCAGCGGGGAACCCGCCGCGGGCTTCCAGGTAGGTCATATCACCATCACGCCGGCGACCATCTCCGTGGTAGGCAACCAGGATGCCCTGGATGATCTGGCTGAACAGAACGACACCATCGTGATTGACGCGTCCTCGGGTGCTCTGGACGTGACGGACGCCGACAGCGATCTTGACATCAATGTGGACATACGGGAATTCCTTCCCGACGGCATAGCCCTGGCGGAGGACGTCAGCTATACGGCTGTGGTGACCATTCAGATCCTGCCTTACGACAGCAAGTCCATCAGCTTCGCCACCCGCAACATCAAGGTGACAGGACTGGCGGATAACCTCAACAATGTCTTCAGCTCAGACCGGGTGGAAATCCGGGTCAGGGGCACTGACGAGGCCCTGGAGGAGCTGGATGCGTCGCAAATCACGGTGACCGCCAATCTGGCCGGCTACGGCGTCGGCCAGGTAAATATCCCCCTCTCCGTCCAGCTGCCTGACGAATGCGAGCTGGTGGAGGAGGTGTTCGCCGCGGCCACCATCACTGCGACGGAGAAGCCGGAGGAACAGCCGGTGCAGGAGGAGCTGCCGGAGGTCACCCAGGCGGTACAGGCTGAGAACCAGGGGTAAGCCTT
>CAMONF010000252.1 GCA_946620335.1 uncultured Clostridia bacterium | reverse complement strand
TTTCCCACTTTTCGAAGAAGGGAAAGATGGAAAATGGGAATCAGGGACGGTTCCTTTTCCCACTTTTCATAGAATGAAAAGTGGGAAAAGGAACCGTCCCTGATTCCCATTTTCCTCACATCAACAGATACCCTTCCATACCCGCAAAGTCCACCGTCTTCTCTTCTCCGGACTTCAGGATGATCCTGACCGGCCCGAAGCCGCCGGCGCCGAAGCGGTCGGCATAGACGACCTCCCGGATCGGGAAAAGCTCCTCATCCGTGAAGTCTTCGTGGGATTCCCGGGTGATGGTCTGGGAAATGAGCACATACGCCTCCGCCCCGCCATACTGTTTTCTGCGATTTGTCACCGCATAGGCCACCAGGGAATGCTCTGAATCCGGGTTCGTGCCGGTGCTCCTGCGCACCCGCAGGTCCTCCCAGCCGTCATAAATGGTCATGGCCAGGTGTTTGGGGTTCCCGAGGGAGTCTCGGCCCTTTAGAATCACGGCCTTTGCCTTCCCCTCCGACTTCCATGTGATTTCCGTCCCATTGTCCGGGAAGCCCCAGGCGCCAAGGGTGAGCGTCACCGGCCGGCGGTGGAGCCGGATCCGGTCCGCCCTGAGGACGCCCGAGGCGACCGGGAAGTCCGCCAGGCTCACCGCCTGGGTCCAGTTGAAATCCCGCTCCAGGATATAGTTGAAGAACTGCCTGCGGTAGAGGATGCCATCGCGTTCTCCCGCCCAGAAGGTCACGTTGGCGAATTCTTCCCCGCCGGTGGTTACGTCCGTGAGGATGTATTGCTGGGATTCCATGGCGGGGTGGAGTGGGGCAGCGTTGGGTATTGAAACACTCTTCGCGGCATCTGCGCAAGCGGAGTCGTTCGTTCCCGGGGCAAGTCGGGCAATCTCTGCGGAGCAGTCAGCACTGTCTTCAAGCCGGGCAATCTCTGCTGCACCGGTGCCTGCTGTCGCCTTATCGGCCGAAGCTCCCAATATCTCCCCAAACGCCAGGTCCTCCCCCTTCGGCGTGGCCTCCCAGGGATACTGCGAATGGTAGGACAGCTTCCCATAGTTCCAGGCCCCGTGCAGGTCCCCGCAGTTCTTGAGGACCTTCCCCGTCCGGAGAATGACCGCGCCGTTGGCCTTGTGGTCGGAGAAGGAGAGGGCGGGGCCGGGCAGGGTAGTGGTTTTTATTTCCCTGGGGGCGAGGGTCTCCCAGCTGCCGTTCTCCTCCCTGGCGGTCCAGAAGGGATGGTCGGCCGGCAGGTCCAGGCAGAGGAAGGCCTTGCCCATCCAGTAGGGCGATTCCGCGCAGGAGTAGCCCTGGACGAGGGGGGAGAAGCGGCCGTAGAAGCCCATGGTCGGGATGCCGTCGTGGTAGAAGTCCTCGCGGGAGAGGAACTGGAGGAGGCTGCCCGAGCAGATCCGCCTCGCGAGTCCCGGATTCACGGCCGGGTGCTTCAGGTAGAAATTGGCGTCCAGGGGGCTGGTGGCCGCGAACCGGTAAATGCAGCTTCTCCCCCACATGTTGGTGTGCCCCGCCTCGTCGAACATGTCCGGGTAGGTCGCCATGAGGCGGTTTGCATTTTCCTCGAAGCGGGCGGCCATCTCCGGCGCGTGCTCGTAGCCGTACCAGACGTTCCAGATTGGCGCGTAGACCTGAAAGGCCCAGCAGGAATAGTAGTCAAATGAATGCCCGTCCCGGTACCACCCGTCCCCTGCATAGTAGGCCAGGAGCTCGGAGGCATGGTCCATCATGATCTCTTCATCCACCGCGTAGCCGTTCATGTGGAGGAAGGCCAGGTCCAGGAGGTTGAAGAAGCGCCAGTTCTGGGGCACCGTGCTGGCGTGGGCGAAGGAGGAAATGAACCCCGCGACCAGGTCCTTCTCTTCCTTGGAAAATGTATCCCAGACCGCTTCGCGGCTGCTCCAAAGCCCGATGACTAGGGCGCAGGTCTCCACGGTCTGCTGGAAGGGGCGGAAGGGGTCGGCGTGATGGGTCATTTCCTGGAGGTCCTCGTAGGTGCCGATGTAGACCGGGTCGCCCGGTGTGCAGGACCGGAGGATATGGCTCTTGTAGTAGTCGGCCAGCCGGTAGCCGTTAAGGGTCAGGTCCGGGTCGTTCCGAAGGAGAGGTGCCGCGATCAGGAAGGTGCGGGCCAGGCCCTCGAACATTTCCGCCCGGCGCTCCGCCTCGTAGATGTCTTTGGGGCTTGTGGCGTGGGGATAGGTGATTTCCGTCTCCTCCCGGGGCAGGACCATGGGATCCTCAAAACGCTTGATGTGGCGGAAGGCGCCGGAGAGGAGGTGAAGTCCCGCCTCAATCCAGCCTTCGCGGGTGAGGCCGGTGTAGGGGCTGAGGGTGTGGTCGGGGTGGGTGGGGTGGAAGGCCTGGTGCATGGGGGACTCCTTTCAAGGGTGGGGAGGGAGAGAGGAAGGGAGGAAGGGAGGAAGGGAGGGAAAACTGGGAATCAGGGACGGTTCCTTTTCCCACTTTTCGTAAAACGAAAAGTGGGAAAAGGAACCGTCCCTGATTCCCAGTTTTCGTCCCAGGCTAATTGGGAACCGTCCCTGATTCCCAGTTTTCGCCGTTTTACCAGAGGAGAATACTCTTACCTGCCACCTTCATCAGCGCCTCGACAAAGAAATAATCCGCATAGACGATGGGATAATTATGAGTCTTCTCCCCATAGGCTGCCGAGCAGTGGCTCAGCAGGTAATCGACCTCCGGGTCGAGGGAGAGACGCTTGTCCGCCAGCGCCTTGAGCAGGCGGAGGGCGGCGTCGTAATAGGCAGTGGCTTTATTTCCCTCGCAGAGTCCGGCCAGTTCGAGGAGACCGGAGGCGGTGATGGCGCCGGCGCAGTCGTCCTCCCAGTCGAGGGCCGGGTCCTGGTCGTAGTCCACGGGCAGGAGACCGCTCGCCGGGATGTGGGCCAGGACGTAGTCGGCCACGCGGCAGGCGGTGTCCAGGTAGGCCTGCTTTTTCGTGTGCCGGTAGCTCAAGGAGAAGCCGTAGAGGGCCCAGGACTCGCCGCGGGTCCAGCAGGAGCCCTCCTGCATGCCCTGGCCGCCCAGGCTGCCGGTCACCGCGCCGCTCTCCGGGTCGAAGGTCACGATGTGGTTCACGGAGCCGTCCTCTCTTACAAATGCAGACATGGCATGGTCCGCATGGCACATGGCGATCTGCCGGAACCGGGGGTCGGCGGTCAGCTCGGACGCCTTGTAGAGGAGGGGCAGGTTCATCATGCAGTCGATGATGGCCAGACCCGCCCTGGTCCCGTCGCCCGGGTCGTTCCAGGCCCTGATCAGGCCCGCACTCAGGTTGAAGCGGCCGGCCAGGTCGGAGGCGGCCAGGAGGAGGCGGTTCCTGGAGGCGTCATTTTTGTCGAGACGGTAGTGGGCGCCGGAGGTGAGGAGCCATTTGAAGCCACTGTCGTGGTCCATCCAGTCGGCCATCATGAGGTTTTCGTCCAGCTTTTCTTCGATGGAGACGGCGATGGACCGGTAGATCTCTTCGCCTGTCAAATCGTGGAGCAGCCAGAGGAGGCCGCCCCAGAAGCCGTTGGTCCACCAACCTATTTTGTCATGGGAGCTCCAGTCGTCAAAACGGCCGTCCACTGTGGTGTAGGGAATCTTATCCGCGCTGCGCGGCGCCACCTGTCTGTATTTTTCATCGATGCGGGCCAGCAGGTCCTCGGCCCAGAGGGAATTGGTCATGGAAGTTCTCCTTATGGGGTGATGAGAAGGTTTTGTTGAGGCTATTATAAAATATTTTAGGATAAGGGACAACTGGGAATCAGGGACGGTTCCTTTTCCTACTTTTCATTTTATGAAAAGTGGGAAAAGGAACCGTCCCTGATTCCCATTTTCCCGCTCCGCCTTCACCCCAACGGAATGATATTCGACAGATTCCGGCAGATGGCCTCGGCGATCTCCGGTTTGTTCATGGAATAGACGTGGATGTGGGTGATGTCGTTGGCGATGAGGTCGATGATCTGGTCCGTGGCGTAGGCGATGCCGGCCTGCTTCATGGCCTTGGGGTCGTGGCCGAACTTGTCCACCAGCGCTAGGAAGCGCGGCGGCATGATGGAGCCGGAGAGCTGGATGGCCCGCTTGACCTGGTTTGCATTTGTAATAGGCATGATACCGGCGCAGACGGGGACGCGGATGCCGGCCTCGCGCAGGCGGTACATGTAGTTGAACATGATGGAGTTCTCGAAGAACATCTGGGTGGTCAGGAACTCGCAGCCCGCCTCCACCTTCTTCTTGATGTTCTGGATGTCCGCATCCTTGCTGGCAGCCTCGGGATGCCCCTCGGGGTAGCAGGCGCCGCCGATGCAGAAGTCGCCTTTGGACCTGATGTAGGCGGTCAGGTCGCTGGCGTGCTGGAAGGCCGCGTCGCCGGGGAGGGCTTCCATGCCCGCCGGCAGGTCGCCGCGCAGGGCAAGAATGTTGGTGACGCCGCGCTCTTTATAAAAGGCCAGAGCCTCGTCGACACTCTCTTTGGTCGAGGCCACGCAGGTCAGGTGGGCCAGGGAGGGCACGGGGGTCAGCGCGGCGATCTCGCCGGCAATGCTGCCCGTGAAACGCCTGGTCCCGCCGCCGGCTCCGTAAGTCACGCTCATGAAGGTGGGATTTAGGGCGGCAATCTTGATGGCCGCGCCCTTGACGTTCTCATAATTGTCCTCGACCTTGGGCGGAAAGACCTCGAAGGAGAGGGTGGGCGTGTTCTTATTTAACAGTTCACTGATTTTCTGCATGGTAGCCTCCTGTTAAAAGAGCTTAAAGGCATCGAAGGATAAGGTCATCTTAAACGATAAGACGGCCTCTTGTAAATGATTCCTTGTGAAAACTTCCGTTTTTTCGAAAATGAACCCCATCCGCCAATTTTTCCCTCCCCGCCGGAACTTTTTCTGCTACAATGTAGGCGCACGCGGACCCGGCCGCGGAAGGCCGGACACCCATTTGGAGGATAAAAATGTCTACATTCAAGACGGATATTGAGATTGCGCAGGAAGCCCAGATGCTCCCCATCACCGAGATCGCCGCGGCGGCCGGTGTGGACGACAAGTATCTTGAACAGTACGGACGTTACAAGGCAAAGGTAGACTATAATATATTGAAGGATCTGGACCGCCCCAACGGCAAGCTGGTCCTGGTCACAGCCATCACCCCCACGCCGGCCGGCGAGGGCAAGACCACCACGACCGTCGGTCTGGCTGACGGCCTCAAGCGGATCGGCAAGCGCGTCATGGTGGCGCTCCGCGAGCCGTCCCTGGGACCGGTCTTCGGCATCAAGGGCGGCGCTGCCGGCGGCGGCTATGCCCAGGTCGTTCCCATGGAAGACATCAACCTGCACTTTACCGGTGATTTCCACGCCATCGGCGCTGCCAACAACCTGCTGGCATCCATGATCGACAACCATATCTATCAGGGAAATGAGCTGAACATA
>CAMONF010000251.1 GCA_946620335.1 uncultured Clostridia bacterium | reverse complement strand
TCATCGCAGGCATGCAGTAGCGGGATATCCCGCAGCGGGTCTTCCATTTTGACTCCTTCTGGATGCAGGCCCTGCACTGGTGCGATTACACCTGTGCCGTGCAGGTCTTCGAGAATGTGGAGGAGATGCTGAGAAGGTACCATGAGAAGGGCCTTAAGATCTGCTGCTGGGTCAATCCTTATGTGGCCCAGAATACGGAGATGTTCCGGGAAGGTCAGGAGAACGGCTATTTCCTCATGAGAAAGGACGGCAAGGGCATCCGCCAGGTGGACAACTGGCAGCCCGGCCTGGCTGTCATCGACATGACCAACCCGGCGGCCTGCGCCTGGTATGCCGGGAAAATAAAAGCACTCCTGGCCCTGGGCGTCGATGCCATAAAGACGGATTTCGGTGAGCGGATCCCGGTGGACGTGGTCTATCACGACGGCAGCGATCCGGTCTCCATGCACAATTATTATTCATATCTGTACAACAAACTGGTCTTTGAGACCTTGGAAGAGGTCCGGGGAAAGGGTGAGGCGGTGCTTTTCGCCCGCAGCGCCACGGCCGGAGGCCAGCAGTTCCCGGTCCACTGGGGCGGCGACTGCAGCGCGACCTACGCCTCCATGGCGGAGACCCTGCGGGCAGGCCTTTCCTTCGCCATGAGCGGCTTCGCCTTTTGGTCCCACGATATTTCCGGCTTTGAGAGCACGGCAACGCCGGACCTCTACAAGCGCTGGTTCCAGTTCGGCATTTTCTCGACTCATTCGAGGCTCCACGGGTCCGACACCTACCGTGTCCCCTGGGTCTTCGACGAGGAGGCCTGCGAGGTGGCGAGGAAATTCAGTCGGCTCAAGAACCGGCTCATGCCTTACATTTTCCGGATGGCGGCCATCGCCCATGAGGAAGGCACGCCGGTCATGCGCCCCATGGTCTTTGAATATCCGGACGACCCGGCCTGCAAATATCTTGATATGCAGTACATGTTCGGGGATTCCCTCCTGGTGGCACCAATTTTCAATGATCGCGGCACGGCGGATTTCTACCTGCCCGAGGGACTTTGGAAGAACCTGCTTGACGGAAGCATCCTCGAAGGTGGAAAATGGTACAGGCGGACCTTTGACTACTTCAACATGCCGGCCTATGTGCGGGAGAACACACTGCTTGCGGTGGGACGGCATGACGACGTGCCCGACTACGAGTACGTCTCCGGCGTGACGCTCCACTATTATCTGCCTGCGGAGGGAAAAACGGCCAGGGCCGAAATACCGGACCTGACCGGGAAGAGCGTACTGTGGGCCGAAGCCACCTGCCGGAATGGGGAGATTTCGGTCAGCGTTACCGGAACGAGAGGGAAGAGGCCTGTCAAGCTCCGCGTCCACTATGCCGACGGGCGTGTGGAGGACAGGGGCGAAATCTGAGACAGTTTTTTTCAGGAGGATCAAAACAATGAATGACTGCATTTTCTGCAAGCTGGCCAATGGGGTGTTTCCAACTGCCACACTCTATGAGGACGATGACTTCCGGGTAATTCTGGATGCGGGCCCTGCGACCAGGGGACACGCCCTGATCCTGCCCAAGGACCATTACGCCGACATCTATGAGATTCCGGAGGAGCTCATCGCGAAGGCCTTCACCCTTGCCAAAAAGATGGCTGTGAAAATGACAGCCGCCCTCGGCTGCGACGGCTTCAACATCGTCCAGAACAACAAGCCTGCGGCGGGACAGACGGTTTTCCATTTCCACATTCATCTGATTCCGCGCTATGAGAATGACGGCGCCGGCATCAACTGGCGGCCGGGTACGCTGAGCGAGGAGGCCAAGGCGGAGATTTTGGCAGCGGTAGCTGAGAAGGAATAAAGTTAGTGGGAATGAGGGACGGTTCCTTTTCCCAGTTTTCTTCGAAAACTGGGAAAAGGAACCGTCCCTCATTCCCACTTTTTCACAAACCCACTAAGGGATCAATCAACGTACTTCTTCAGCGTAGCCCTGACAGCGCCCTTGCCGGCGGTCAGCTCGGCGAAGTAACCGGCAACCTTGTCGGCCATGCCCACCTCGAAGAGGTCCACGCCGAAGATTTTCTCGTTGGCGAGGAGCTCGGCCAGAGCGGCCTTGGCGGAACCGGCGGTGACGCTGCCGTCCAGCTTCATGTCAGCGACGTAAGGTGTAACAGTCTCAAGCAGCGGATCATCGCTGGGCTTGAAGGCATTGCCCTCGTCGTCCACAGCCATGAGGTATCTCAGCCAGCCGGCGAAGACCAGCGGGATGAGCTTGAGGTCCGCAGTATCGAGGTCCTCGGAAGCCTCATAGGCCTTAATGGTCTCGCCGAAGCGGATGGCCAGCTTCTGGGAAGTGTCGGTAGCGATACGCTGCGGTGTATCCGGCATGAAGGGGTTCGGAATACGAACGTTCACGACCGTGTCGATGAAGGCCTTCGGGGAGATGACGCCCGGGTCAACGACGACCGGCAGGCCTTCGACGTAGCCGATGGTCTCCACGAGCTTCTTCAGCTCCGGATCCTTCATCTCAGCGGAGATCTTGTCATAGCCCAGCAGGCAGCCGTAGACGGCCAGGGCTGTGTGGAGCGGGTTCAGGCAGGTGCAGACCTTCATTTTCTCCACCTTGTCGACGGTCTCCTTGTCGGTGAAAATGAGGCCACCCTTCTCCAGAGCCGGTCTTCCGTTCGGGAAGGCGTCCTCGATGACCAGGTACTCGCTCTCCTCGGAGTTCACGAAGGGAGCCACATAGGAGCCGCGAGTCGTGATGACCGGTGTCAGGTCCAGGCCGTCCTCCTTCAGGATGGCTTCGACGGAAGCGTCCGGTCTCGGTGTGATCTTGTCGATCATGCTCCAGGGGAAGGAGACGAAGGCCGGGTCATTGACATAGTCCACGAAGCCCTGGTCCACCAGGCCTCTCTTGCACCACTCGGTGGCGAAAGCGTTCACAGCGGCATAGAGCTTGTCGCCGTTGTGGCTGCAGTTGTCCATGGAGACCATGGCGATGGGCTTCTTGCCGGCTTCATAGCGGGCATAAAGGAGAGCAGCCACCTTGCCGATGTAGCTCTGGGCCTTGTCCGGAACGTTCTCAAAGTCGGCCGCGACGGCGCCGAGGAGCTCGCCCTTGCCGTTCACCAGGCTGTAGCCCTTCTCAGTGATGGTAAATGAAGCCATCTGGAGAGAATCCTTGGCGAAGATCTCCTTCAGCCGACCAAACTCAGCTGCGTTGGCGGAGTCCAGAATGCAGGTCTCCACGATGCTGCCGATGATGGTCTTATCGATGCTGCCGTCGGCCTTCAGCGTGACGGAAATCGAATAATTGTCATGGGGCCTGTAGGACTTCTCGATGATCTCGTAGTCGAAGCCCTCGATGGCGATGAGACCGGTGTCCAGCACGCCCTCATTCAGGAGGTTCTGGACCACCGCTGCCTGGAAGGCGCGGAAAATGTTGCCCGCTCCGAAATGCACCCATACCGGGTTCTCCTTCGTAGCGGCCGTGACCTTAGCCCGGTCATACTGAGGCAGAATATAACCCTTGGATGTCCACTCCTGCTTGTTCGCAAGTCCTGCTTCACTTAAAAACATATTTTCCATCCTTCCCGGAGCCTTCCGGCCCCTTTCGCTGCCGCCTGCCGGCGGCTTATTTTTTCCGCCCGGGCACCTCCTGTGCCCCAAGCTTTCTGTACATATTCCTGCTCTCACGAGCTGTTTACAGTATAACAAAAGACCCTCCCAATGGCAATTGGGAGGGTTGTTGCATACATTGCAAAAATTGCGGTCACTCGAGGACAGGCGCACATGCCATGCCGTTTTTACCTGCGGATGCAGGTCGTTCCAACCAGGCAGATTGCCCAGCCAGTCCAAGACAGGCAGCTCTGCTTGACCTGCTCGCGCAGGCCGTTTCAACCAGGCAGGTCAGCCGGCGTAGGCAGCCTGCTCGGCTTTCATTTCATACTGCCTGCGGTAGAGTCTGGCATAGCTGCCGCCCTTCCGCATGAGCTCATCGTGGGTGCCGCGCTCGACGATCCTGCCGTCGTGGACCACCAGGATGATGTCCGCCCGGCGGATGGTGGAAAGCCGGTGGGCGATCACGAAGGACGTCCGGCCGGCCATGACCTCCTCCAGGGCAGACTGGATAGCCTGCTCGGTCTCGGTGTCGATGGCGCTGGTGGCCTCGTCGAGGACGAAGATGGCTGGGTCAGCGATGAGGGCCCGGGCGAAGGACAGGAGCTGGCGTTCGCCGCTGGAGAGGCGGGAACCGCCCTCGCCCACATCGGTGTCATAGCCCTTCTCCAGCTTCTCGATAATGCCGTCGGCGTGGACCCGGCGGACCGCTGCCTCGATCTCCTCCATGGTGGCGTCCTTGCGCCCGAACCGCAGGTTCTCAAGCACGGTCCCGGAGAAGAGGTGGGGCGTCTGGAGGACATACCCGATATGGCTGTGGAGCCAGAGCTGGCTGCGCTCCCGGAGGTCCCGGCCGTCCAGAAGGACCCGGCCCTCCGTGGGCTCGAAGAACCGGCAGATGAGGTTGACCAGGGTGGACTTGCCCGCGCCGGTCTCGCCGACGATGGCCACCATGGTGCCCTGGGGCACGTCCAGATTGAAGTGCTCCAGCACGTTGACGTTGCCGTCCGGATAGCGGAAGGTCACGTCCTCAAAGCGGATGTCGCCGCGGACCTTCTCCCAGTTCTCCCGCTTGGGCTCGAAGGAGTCGCCGTAGATTTCCTTGACGGAACCGGAATCCTCCACGCCCGGCACCTCGCCCAGGAGGCGGAAGACACGCTCGATGTTGACCTGGACCGTGATGAGGTCCGAGAG
>CAMONF010000250.1 GCA_946620335.1 uncultured Clostridia bacterium | reverse complement strand
TGGCTGTGCCGTTGGATACTTTCACTACTTTAGCGGATAAACCTACACACATGCTTTTATCTCCTTTTAAATTGATGGGGACTCCTGGGAATCAAAGGGTCCTTTTCCCGGTTTGCAGAGAAAAATGGGAATCAGGGACGGGTCCTTTTCCCAGTTTTCAGAGTAAACTGGGAAAAGGAACCGTCCCTGATTCCCATTTTCCCGTTTTCTCCGAAGTCCCCATATTGCTTTTTCAATGTTTTTCCTTGTGTTTCCGATAAGCTGCCGCGGCCGCCTGCCCCAGCGCAATGCCGCCGTCGTTGGGCGGGATCTGGCTGTGGAGGAGGACTCTGAAGCCCGCCTGCCTCAGCTTCTGGGCCGTGAGGCGGGTCAGCAGCAGGTTCTGATAGCAGCCGCCGGAGAGGGCGGCGACGTTGCAGCCCGTTTTTTGGCGGGTCAGGATGGCGGCTTCCGCGGCCATCTGCGCCAGGGCCTCGTGGAAGAGGTAGGCCAGTCTGTCCGGAGCTTCTCCGGCAAGGCGCCGGTCCGTGATCTCCCGGACCAGGGCGTCGGTGGGGAGAAGGAGTTCATTTTCGGCTGCCTGGGGAGTGACATCCGCCTCCGGGTGGGCGTTCTCTCCACGCTCCACTGCGCACTCCATCGGATGGAAATCCGCCTCCGGCAGATCCTCCGGATGCGCCGTTTCCCAGCGCTCCGCGGCGAACTCCAGGGCCATGGAGGCCTCCCCCTCAAAGGTGGAGGCGAGCCGGATGCCGCAGATGGCGCTGACCGCGTCGAAGAGGCGGCCGGCGGAGGTGGAAATGACGGCATTGATCCGGCGGTCGGCCATGTTCATGATCACCCTGGCGGGCATCGCGTCAGCCAGACCAAGTTGGGCGACCACAGAAGGCGCCTCCTCCCCGTAAATGCTGTGGAGCATCGAAACCGCGATCCGCCAGCCCTCCCGGGAGGCGATGTCGCCGCCGACGTGGAGGAAGGGGGCGATGTGGCCGGCGCGGGTGAAGCTGTCAAAATCGCACAGGAGGATCTCGCCGCCCCAGATGGTGCCGTCGGTCCCGTAGCCTGTGCCGTCGAAGGAAATGCCGACGACCCTGTCCGTGCATTCATTTTCCGCCATGCAGGAGAGGATGTGGGCGTAGTGGTGCTGGAGCTTTATGAGCGGCAGCCCCGTCTCCTCGGCGACGGCCAGGGAGTTGTAGCGGGGGTGCATGTCGGCGGCGGCCACCGCCGGCTCGGTCTCGAGCAGGGTCTCGAAGCGGTGGACGGTCTCCTTGAGGGCCCGGACGGTCCGAAGGTCCTCCAGGTCGCCCACGTAGGGCGAGGGGTAGAAAATGCCCCCACTCCCGATGCAGAAGGTATTCTTGAGCTCACCGCCGATCCCGATGACCGGCTCGTCGAAGTCGTCTCCCAGGAGGAAGGGCAGCGGCGCGTAGCCCCTGGACCGGCGGATCATGTAGGGCTTCCCCTCGAAGAAGTCCATGACGGTGTCGTCCGCCCGGATCCGGATCATGCGGCCGTGGGAGAGGATGGCGTCGCAGAGGGAGCCCAGCTCCCACTCGGCCTCCTCGTCGTCGCGGCAAATGGGCGCGCCGGAGACATTTCCGCTGGTCATGACCAGGCAGTCGGGCATCTGAATGCCGTCGTCGTAGTCGAAGAGGAGCAGGTGGATCGGCGCGTAGGGGAGCATGACGCCCAACTTGGGGTTGTCCGGCGCGGCTTCTTCACACACCTTGCCGTCTGCCAGCTTGGGCAGGAGCAGGATGGGCTTCTGGTGGCCGGTGAGGATTTCTTCCATGGCCTCATTTGGCAGGCCGCATTCCCGGCGGACGGTGTCCATGTCCCGCATCATGATGGCGAAAGGCTTCATGGGCCGGTGCTTGCGGGTCCTCAGGAGGCTGACGGCCGCCGGATTCGTGGCGTCGCAGGCCAGGTGGAAACCGCCGATGCCCTTGACGGCGATGATGCCGCCCCCGGCAATCACGCGGCGGGCCTTGGTGATGGCCGCCTTCCCGCGCTCAAGCCCGCCCAGAATGTAATACTCCGGCCCGCAGTCGTTGCAGCAGACCGGCTGGGCGTCGTAGCGGCGGGTGGCCGGGTCGTAGTACTCAGCCGCACAGGAGGGGCACATGGGAAATACCTTCATGGAGGTCCGCTCCCGGTCGTAGGGCAGGGCGTCGAGAATGGTCAGCCGCGGCCCGCAGGAGGTGCAGTTGATGAAGGGGTGGAGGTAACGCCGGTCATTTTTGTCGAAGAGCTCCCGTTTGCAGTCGTCGCAGATGGCGATGTCGGGTGAGATGAAGATCTCGCCCCGGGTCTTTTCGCTCTCGATGATCTCGAAGCCGGAAAATGAAGGCATTTCCCCCTTGTCCCGCACATCGATTTTCAGTATCGCGGCCCGCTTGGGAGGCCTCTCCCGGAGGGCAGTGAGGAAGGCGTCGACCTGGTCCTCCGTCCCCTGGGCGTAAATCTCCACGTAGGGGCCTTTGTTGGAAACGGTACCGCGAATGCCGGTCTCCATGGCGTGGCGGCTCACGGTAGGCCGGAAGCCGACGCCCTGGACGATCCCGTAGACGCGGATCCGTCTGGTGATGGTAGTTTTGTTCATAAGATGTATATCTCCGGTGAAGCAATGGGAGGAGGGTTCTTTTCGAACTGGGGACGGTTCGAAAAGAACTCTCCCCAGTGTTTCACCTCATAAGCTTACCCGAGACCGGGAAGGAAACGATGGAAATAAAGGCACCCGCAAAGCAGGGGATGAGGCTTTGCAGGACCGGATCGCCGATCACAATGTCGTAATTTTCCGCCAGGGCCGTGAAATCGTCCTCCTCCTTGAGGCGGACGTCGCCGGCCGCCTGGCAGGGCGGACAGGGCATGAACCAGGTGGCAACTGTGACGGCTGAGGCGCCGCGGGAGAGCAGTTCTTTCCGCATGCTGTCCCCGCGGACCTGCTGGTCGCAGACCAGGATCTTCCTGCCCGCGAGGTCATCCGGCAGGCCTGCCTTGTCAAGGAGAGGGGCGGCCAGGGGGTCGCGGACCTCAAACGGCGTGCCGAAGGTCTGCTCCAGATACCGGGCGGCCTTGAGGCCGGAGGGGGAGACCACGATATTCTTCTCCGCTTCCGATGCCCGGCGGACGTCCTC
>CAMONF010000249.1 GCA_946620335.1 uncultured Clostridia bacterium | reverse complement strand
CATTCGTAATGCGTAGGTCATCGGTTCGAGTCCGATTATCGGCTGTCTTGAGTGAAAAAAGTGGGAATCAGGGACGGTTCCTTTTCCCAGTTTTCAGAGAAAACTGGGAAAAGGAACCGTCCCTGATTTCCACTTTTTTGCACCTCCGGCTATTTCACAAATAACAGGTGCATTTGTCTGTAAATAATGGTAAAATGGCATTAGATAGTGAATATTGCGACCAATCTCGACATTCGTCCCGGAAGAGATTCTCTCCGGGCTTTTGGTGTACTTTATTTTACGGAAAGGATGTGAGCAAATGGTAATTGGAAAGTCCCTCCCCCGCGTCGACGCTTACGACAAGGCTACCGGGAGGACCAAGTACACAGAGGATCTCTGCGCGCCCAATGCGTATGTTGCCAGAATTGTCCATGCCACGATCGGTCACGGGATCGTCAAATCCATCGATACAGCTGAAGCTTCCAAGGTGCCCGGCGTCGTGAAGGTGCTGACCTGCTTTGACGTGCCGGACTGCAAGTTCCCGACGGCCGGCCATCCCTGGTCCACGGATCCGGCCCACCAGGATGTGGCGGACAGGAGTCTTTTGACCAGCCATGTCCGTCTCTATGGGGACGATATCGCCCTTGTCATTGCCGAGGACGACGTGGCTGCCACCCAGGCTGCCCGTCTCGTGAAGGCTGAGTACGAGGAGCTTCCGGTGGTACTGGATGCCGTCGAGGCCATGAAGGAGGGGGCGCCGGTCCTCCATGAGGCATTTCCGAACAATGTGCTGAAACACACCTCCATCCGGAAGGGCAATTATGAGGAGGCCATCAAAGAGCCGGGACTCATCAAGGTCGAGGGGTGGTACGACACGCCCTCGGTCCAGCACTGTCATATTGAGAATTTCATCTGCACCAGTTACATGGAGAACGGGCGGATCGTCATCTTCTCGTCCACCCAGATTCCCCATATCGTCCGCCGGGTCGTCGGCCAGGCCCTGGGCATACCCTGGGGCAAGGTCCGCATCGTCAAGCCCTATATCGGCGGCGGCTTCGGCGACAAGCAGGACGTCCTCTACGAGCCCCTCTGCGCCTGGGCCACCACCCAGGTGGGCGGGCATCCGGTCAAGCTGGACCTGAGCCGTGAGGAGACCTTTACGAACTGCCGCGTACGCCACGCCATCCGGTTCCACATCATCAGCTACGTCCGCCCGGACGGGGAGCTTGTGGGAAGAAAGCTGGAAATGTGGTCCAACCAGGGTGCCTACGCTTCCCACGGTCACAGCATAGCGGCCAAAGGCATGGGTGCATTTCCCCAGCTCTATCCCTGTGACAATGTGGAGGCAGACTCCTATACGGTCTTCACCAACCGGACGGTGGCCGGCGCCATGAGAGGCTACGGCATGCCGCAGGCCAGCTACGCCTATGAGAGTCATGCGGAGGACATCGTCATGAAGCTGGGGCTGGATCCCATTCAGTTCCGGCGAGACCGGCTCATGCCCAAGGGCTTCGTGGACGGCTTCTCCAAGAACGAGCTCTACGCCGATACCTTTAACCAGGCTATGGACGTGGGCATCAAGGCCTTCGATTATTATAAGAAGAGAGAGCTTTACAAGAATCAGACCGGCGACGTGAGAAGAGGCATCGGCATGTCGGTCTTCTGGTACAACACGGCGGTATGGCCTATTTCCCTGGAGACTTCCTCCTGCCGCATGGTCCTGAACCAGGACGGCTCGGTCCAGGTCCAGGTGGGCGAGACGGAGATCGGCCAGGGCGCGGACACGGCCTACGCGCAGATGACCGCGGACACCCTGGGCATTGCCTTTGAGGATGTCCACGTGATGTCCAACCAGGATACCGATATCACGCCCTACAGCAGCGGCGCCTACGCATCCCGCCAGACCTACACCGCCGGCATGTCGATCCGGATGTGCGCGGAAGCTTTCAAGGAGAGGATCCTCAAGGTGGCCTTCAGCTACACGAGGATGCAGCCCTATATCTGCGACATCGTGGACGGCAACATCGTCCGCGTGTCCGACGGCCGGATCCTCATGAGCCTGGCGGACCTGGCCACGGAGGCCCTCTACAATATGGAGGACAGCCACCACCTGACCATGGAGAAGACGGCTACCATCCGGTCCAACGCATACAGCTTCGGCTGCTGCTTCGCGGAGGTCGAGGTGGATATCCCCCTCTGCCATGTGAAGCTGCTCAGAATCATGAACGTGCACGACTGCGGTCGGCTCATCAATCCCGCCCTGGCCGAGGGCCAGGTGGAAGGCGGCATGAGCATGGGCATCGGGTACGCCTTGTCCGAGAAGATGATTTACGACCCGAAGACAGCCAGGCTCCTCAACAACAACCTCCTGGACTACAAGCTGTCCACCACCATGGACCATCCCAAGCTGGAAGTCCATTTCCTGGAAAATGAAGAGCCCACATCGGCCTACGGCACCAAGGCCCTCGGCGAACCGCCGGTCTGCCCGGTGGCCTCGGCCATCCGCAACGCCATCCTGAACGCCACGGGGGTCGCCCTGCACGAGCTGCCCATGGATCCCCACCTCCTGTTCAGGGAATTCAAGGCTGCAGGACTTATTTGAGGGAGGTGAAGAGAAATGTATGATATCAAAGCGCTATACGAAGCCCACAGCGTGGGGGAAGCGGTCCAGCTTCTCCTGGACCACCCCGAGGCCCAGATCATAGCCGGCGGATCCGACGTGCTGGTCCAGGTCCGGGAGGGGAGAAGGGCCGGCAAGGAGCTTGTCAGCATTTATATGATAGACGAGCTGCGCGGCATTACCATGGAAAATGACGGCACGATCCGGATCGGCTCCCTGTCCTCATTTCACACCATCACCTACAGCCCGATCATACAGGAACACCTTTCGGTCCTGGGCGAGGCGGTGGACATGGTGGGCGGACCCCAGATCCGGGCCATCGGCACCATCGGCGGCAATACCTGCAACGGCGTCACCAGCGCCGACTCGGCGTCCACCCTCATGGCTCTGGATGCCATCATGGAGGTGACCGGACCGGCGGGCGTGAGACTGGTCCCGATTTCGGACTGGTACAAGGGCCCCAAACAGGTAGACCTGGGGCCGGGCGAGCTCCAGACGGCCATCCTGATTCGGAAAGAGAGCTACGAAGGCTACAAAGGCCATTACATCAAATACGGCATGAGAAATGCCATGGAGATTGCCACCACCGGCTGCTCCGTCAATGTAAAGCTGTCGGCGGACAAAAAGACGGTGGAGGATGTCCGCATAGGCTTCGGCGTCGCGGCGCCGGTCCCGATCCGGGCCAAGACGGCGGAGGCGAACGCGAAGGGGAAGCCTGCGGACGCAGAGACAGCCGCGGCCATCGGCAGGGATGTCCTTCTCGACGTGACTCCCCGCAACAGCTGGCGGGCGTCCAAGGATATGCGCCTCCATCTCTGTTCCACTATGGCGCAGAGGGCCTTCACAGAGGCGGTCAGAAAGAGCGGAGGTGAGATCTGATGGAAGACAGACAGTATAAGCTGGTCCACTGCTATATCAACGGGAAGGAGCGGTCGGCCATGGTCGACGTCCGCTCGTCCCTCACGGATATGCTGAGAAATGAATTCGGCCTGACCTCGGTCAAGAAGGGCTGCGAGGTGGGAGAGTGCGGCGCCTGCACGGTCATCATCGACGGCGACTGCTACGACTCCTGCATTTACCTGGCGGTCTGGGCTGAGGGCAAGCACATCACGACGCTGGAGGGCCTCGAGGGCCCGAACGGCGAACTCTCCGACATCCAGCAGGCATTTGTGGACGAGGCGGCCATCCAGTGCGGCTTCTGTTCACCGGGCTTCATTCTGGAGGCCCACAATGTTCTGAAGCCCGGCGTCATGTATACGGATGACGAGCTCCGCAAGAAGCTCTCCGGCCACCTCTGCCGATGCACAGGGTATGAGAATATCCTGCGGGCTGTGAAGAAGACCATGTATCAGCGCGCTGGTATGGAGATGCCTGAGGAAGGGGATTCCATTCCGCTTTCTGTACCGATCGAGGATGGGAAAGTCGTGCTGTAAAACTGGGGAACAGGGGCGGTTTCTTTTCCCAATTTTCAGAAGGGAAAGTGAGAAAATGGGAATCAGGGACGGTTCCTTTTCCCACTTTTCATAAAATGAAAAGTGGGAAAAGGAACCGTCCCTGATTCCCATTTTCCCCTGCCCCCCTTGCAACATTTTCTCTTTTTCATCTGTCTTAAGGTTAAGCACCAAGGAAAAGGAGGTAATGAAAATGAAAATCAAACAGTATTCAGCAGCCGCCCTGGCCATCCTGTGCGCGGTGTCCCTCATGACAGGCTGCGGCGGAAGTTCGTCCGCTGACTCGTCCGCTGCATCCGGCCAATCCGCCCCGGCGGCAGCCTACGAAGAATCATACGCTGCAGAGTATTATGACGGTGATTACGATACGGTCGAGGAAGCCGAAGAGGAGAGTAAAACCTCTGTGACAAGCGAGTCGGGCGGACTCGACGTTCAGCCGGACCAGGAGGCGGCCTTCACGGAGGAAAAGCTGGTCTACACGGCCTACTTGACCATCCAGACCCTGACCTTTCAGGAGTCCGACAGTTATCTTCGCAGCAAGATCTCGGAGTTCGGCGGTATCGTCGAGAGCGAATCCACCTACGACAACAACAATCGCTGGTATTATTACGAGGAGAAGCGCTACGGCACCCTGACATCGGAACTCACGGTGAGGATTCCCTCAGCCAACTACAAGGCCTTCCTTGCATCCCTGGAGGGGGCAGGCGGCAAGATCGTGAACCAGTCCCAGAACGTCGAAAATATCACCAAGCGCTACAATGACCAGTCCATCCTCATCGAATCCTTAAAGACCCAGGAGGAGCGGCTCCTGGCCATGATGGACAAGGCCGAGACCGTGGAGGACATGATCTACATCGAGCAGCGCCTCAGCGAAGTCCAGACCGAGCTCAACCAGGCCAAAAACGTTCTCTCCCGCATGGACACGGACGTGGCCTATTCCACCATCCATCTGACCCTGGCGGAAGTGGTGCGCTACGAGGGCAGCCGGGTCGAGACTACCTTCGGCGACAGACTTCTCAACACCATCGACGACTCCTGGGACAGCTTCCTTGGCTTCCTGGAGAACTTCCTCTTCTTCCTGATCTATCTCTTCCCGATGGCCTGCCTGGTCCTCATTATCCTCCTGATCGTATTCCTGGTCCGGAAGCTTTATCTGAAGGCCCACCCCGAACGGGCTGCCGAGGCTGCCAGACGGAAGGCGGCCAAAAAGGCTGCCAGGGAGGCGGCAAAGGAAGC
Organism: uncultured Clostridia bacterium; assembly: GCA_946620335.1. GTDB lineage: Bacteria > Bacillota > Clostridia > Lachnospirales > Lachnospiraceae > Chordicoccus. The sequence goes on along the minus strand of CAMONF010000249.1, from coordinate 1,942 downwards.
GCGCCTTATGAGAAAGGCCGGCCGGGGCGCCTCAGGCATCTACAACGATCCGGCAGGCGGATTTGGCGCTGACGTGCCCGCCCGGGATGAGACCCATCCGGAAAATGAAGACAAGTAAAGATGTCAAGTAAAAATAGTTGACAAGCCCTTCGGGGCGTAGTATAGTAGTCGATGGCCGCTTCCGGCCATCGACTTTTTGTGCGCATAGACGGGCGCTGAGTGCAGTAAGGACAGTGGAAGCGCCGCTTCCTATATGTGACTTTATTTCAGACGATATGGAAAAGATATACGAACAGACCCTTCTGTACGATTTTTACGGAGATCTTCTGACGAAGCACCAGAGAAGTATCTTCGAGGAGGTCGTCTTCGAGGACTGCTCCCTCTCCGAGGTGGCCGAGCGTCACGGCGTGAGCCGCCAGGGCGTCCACGATATCGTGAGGAGGAGCGCCAAAAGCCTGGAAGGGTACGAGGAGAAGCTGGGACTCGTCAGGAAGTTCCTGGCGGTCCGGGACAAGGTAAATGAAATCAGGTCCCTGACGGACAACGAACAGATCCTGCTTCTCACACAGGAAATACTGGAGGAACTCTAATATGGCATTTGACAGCCTTAGCGAAAAGCTGCAGGACGTATTCAAGAAGCTGCGCTCTAAGGGAAGGCTGACCGAGGATGATGTCAAGGAAGCCATGAAGGAGGTCAAGATGGCCCTCCTCGAGGCGGACGTCAATTTCAAGGTCGTCCGGAGCTTCACCAAGACCGTTCAGGCGAAGGCCATCGGTCAGGACGTCATGAACGGACTCAACCCCGGACAGATGGTCATCAAGATCGTCCACGACGAGCTGGTGGAGCTCATGGGCTCCGAGCTCACTGAGATTCCCATGAAGCCGGCGGGAACCATGACCGTCGTCATGATGGCCGGTCTCCAGGGCGCCGGTAAAACGACCACGGCGGCCAAGCTGGCCGGACAGTTCAAATCCAAGGGCAGAAAGCCCCTGCTGGTGGCAGGAGACGTGTACAGGCCGGCGGCTATCAAGCAGCTGGAAGTCAACGGCCAGAAGGTGGGCGTCCCCGTTTTCTCCATGGGGGACAGGAAGAGCCCGGTGGATATAGCCAAAGCCGCCATCGCCCACGCTGAGGAGAACAAGTACGATCTTGTCCTTCTCGACACAGCCGGCCGGCTGCAGATCGACGAGTCCATGATGCAGGAGCTCACCGACATCAAGGCGGCCGTCAATGTGGACTTCACGGTATTGGTGGTAGACGCCATGACCGGCCAGGAGGCCGTGAATGTGGCGAAGACCTTCACAGACAAGGTCGGGATCGACGGCGTCATCCTGACCAAGTGCGACGGCGACACCAGGGGCGGCGCAGCCCTCTCCATCAAAGCCGTCACAGGTAAGCCTCTGCTCTATGTGGGCATGGGCGAAAAGCTTTCGGACCTGGAGCTCTTTTATCCTGACCGCATGGCGAACCGGATCCTGGGCATGGGCGACGTCCTGACGCTGATCGAAAAGGCGCAGGCCGATTACGACGAACAGACCGCCCGTGAGATGGAGCGGAAGCTCCGCAAGGCGGAATTTGATTTCAACGATTTCCTTGATCAGCTTGAGCAGATAAATAAAATGGGTGGTGTAAACGACCTCATGAATATGATTCCAGGCATGAGTCAAAAGCTTGGAAATGTCGAAATAGATGAGGATGCACTTACTAAACCTAAGGCTATTATCCAGTCAATGACTGCTGAAGAGAGGTCTAATCCGGATCTTATAAATGTTAGTCGCAAGCAGAGAATTGCAAAGGGCTGTGGACTCGATATAGCTGAAGGTAACAGATTCATGAAGCAGTTCGAGCAGTCCCGTAAGATGATGAAACAAATGTCCAATATGATGGGCGGTAAGGGAAGCAAGAAACGTCGTAGAGGCGGAATGAGATTCCCATTTGGTT
>CAMONF010000248.1 GCA_946620335.1 uncultured Clostridia bacterium | reverse complement strand
CATCTGCTGAGCTTGTGAAAAAGTGGGAATCAGGGACGGTTCCTTTTCCCAGTTTTCTTTGAAAACTGGGAAAAGGAACCGTCCCTGATTCCCACTTTTTTCATACCGTCAGCGCTGCCAGGTCCTCGTAGAAGTCCGGGTAGGAGATGCCGACGCAGTCCGTGTTCGTGATGGTGATGGGATCGTCCGCGACGAGTCCGGCGACGGAGAAGGCCATGGCCAGCCGGTGGTCGTCCAGAGGATCGATGACGCCGCCCTTGAAGATGCCCATGCGGCCGGGCCGGCGGCGGGCCTTGACGCCCTTGCCTTCGATGACCATACCGGTCTCGGTCTCCCGGACAGTGACGCCCAGGGCTGTCAGATTCTCCACGATGGCCTTCAGCCGGTCGGACTCCTTGACCCGGAGCTCGCCAGCGTCGCGGATGACGGTGTCGCCCTCGGCGCAGGCCGCCATGACCGCGATGATGGGCAGCTCGTCGATCAGGGGGGGGATGAGGCTGCCGCCGATGGTGGTCCCGGTGAGGCTGGAGGAGCGGACGATGAGGTCGGCTACGGGCTCCCGGCCTTCCATGCGGACGTTGACCGCGCGGAGGGAGCCGCCCATGGCGCGGACGACCCGGAGGATGCCGTCACGGGTCTCGTTGATGCCCACGTTGTAGAGGGTGATCTCCGAATGTGGGGCGAGCAGGCCTGCGGCGATGAAGTAGGCCGCGGAGGAGATGTCGCCGGGAACGGTCAGACTCTGTCCCCGGAGGATGGTACCCGGGTAAATGATAACACCCGGCCGCCCCTCGCGGTCCGTCTTGGTCTTTAAATTGGCGCCGAAGGCGGAGAGCATAAGCTCCGTGTGGTTCCTGGAGAGGGCCGGCTCGATGTAATAGGTCGGCTCCTGGGCATAGAGCCCGGCCAGGAGGACGCAGGACTTGACCTGGGCCGAGGCCACCGCGCTCCTGTACTGGATCCCGTGGAGCTCGCCGCCGGTGATGGTCAGCGGGAGCGTATCGGTGGCTGTCTGGGAGCTGATGCGGCAACCCATCTCAGAAAGCGGCTGTATGATCCGTTTCATGGGGCGCTTTTTGAGGGAACGGTCTCCGGTGATCTGGGTCGTAAATGGCTGGCCGGCCAGGATGCCGGAGAGGAGCCGGACAGTGGTGCCGCTGTTCATGGCGTCCAGGGTCTGCCTTGGCTCCCGGAGACCGTGAAGGCCCTTGCCCCGGACGATGACCACGGAACTGGTATCCTCCGGGTCATACTCGTTCCGGTCGATGACGTCGATCATAACGCCCAGACGGCGCATGCAGTCGATGGTGGCCAGGCAGTCGGCGCTGCGGAGAAAGCCTTCGATGCGGGTGTCTCCCTCAGAGATGGCTCCCAGCATGATAGCCCGGTGGGATATGGACTTGTCGCCGGGGACCGTGACGGAGCCCCTGAGCGCGCGGACGGGTTCTATTTTCATAAAAAGACCTCTCGTGAATGGTAATGATATAAATGGGAGGACTTGGCGCCGGAGACGGCAGGAGGCCTGCGCCTGTCTGCCCTGTCTCGGGAACAGTCGTATGGCAGCGGCCGCCATGCCGGTGTTGGCCGGATTCGGCCGTACTGGCGCATCTTCGCCTGCCGGAAAGCCTGCCGGTGTCCGGTCAGCTGTTCAGGTACAGGTGGTAGTTTCGGGCGGTGAGGACGCGGATCGCCGCGTCCAGGGCGGCCTGGTCGTAGAAGACGATCCTGAGAACGCCCTGCTCGTACTCGCGGTTGTGTACGATGCCGATGTTCTTGATGGAAATATTGTTGACGGCCAGCTGGGTGGCGATGGTCGCGATGCTGCCCGCCTCGTCCACCAGGTCCATGTAGAGCCTGAATTCCCGGAAGAGGGAGCTGCCGATGTCGGCGTTGAAGCTGTCGCGGTAGTCCTTGCAGGCGGTGAAGATCCTGAGGAGCTCGTCCGCGTCCTCGCTGCGGATGGCCAGCCGGTAGTCGATGAGCCTGGACATATAGGCATCCAGGACGCGGCAGATGTTCCTGGAATTGGACATGCAGATCTCCTGCCACATCTGGGGCGAGGAGGAAGAAATCCGGGTGATGTCGCGGAAGCCGCCGGCCGCCACCGTCTTCATGTACTTCTCCGGTCCGTCCAGATCGTGGACCAGGTTGACAAGGGAGGCGGAGATCACGTGGGGCAGATGGGAGATGGCCGCCGTCACCTGATCGTGCTCGTCGCAGGTCATGATGAGGGGCAGGGCGCCCATGTCCGCGACGAGGGCGTGGAGAGCGCCGATCCGGTCCACGGAGACCTCGCTGCCGGGCGTCAGGATATACCAGGCGTTGTCCAGAAGGTGGTCCGTGGAGCTGGCATAGCCGGTCTTCTCCGAACCGGCCATGGGGTGGCCGCCGATGAAGGCGCCGCCGAGGCCGATCCGCTCGGCGTAGTCATGGATTTCATTTTTTACGGAGCCCACGTCGGTCAGGAGGGTATCCGGGCCGATGATCGCCTTCAGGCGGTCCATGAAGGGCAGGGCGGATACCACCGGCACGCAGAGGAAAATGAGATCACAAGTCTCCATTCCCGCCAGGTCCTCGCCGACAGCCTCGTCGATGACGCCCTCGGCTATTGCCTGCTCCGTGACGCTCCGGCTGCGGTTATAGGCCATGAGATACTTGTCCGGGGACGTCCGCCGCAGGGTCCTGGCGATGGAGCCGCCGATCAGGCCCAGGCCGATGAAGCCTATCCTTTGAAAACCTTGTTCCTGACTTATCATGTGTGAACTCTCCCCGTTCTTTTTCATATAATCAGGGCACTGCTTGCCACGGCAAAAGCCCTGTCGATACATCATTAAAACGCATTTTTTCGATTTTGTAAAGAAGGGGCGGTGCGGCAGGCCCAATTTCGGCGGTCAAATCCTTACATTTTTTTTAAATAAATGCCGGCGAGGGAACTTGCTTTCTTATATATAAAGAGGCACAAAATATGAAAAAAAGCCCTCCAAATGACCGCTTTGACGGTGGCAAAGGAAGGAAAGAGGGAATTATTTTGGCATTATTGCCTTAGAAGGCTTGAATAATTACGCTTTATTTAGTAAAATACGTGCAGACTTTGTTTTTGGGAGGTAATCATGAACGTCTATAAAACAGACAGCATTCGTAACGTAGTTTTGCTTGGGCATGGTGGAGCCGGAAAGACCTCCCTCGTCGAGGCGATGGCCTTTGTTTCCGGTATCACTACCCGACTCGGCAATGTGGCTGACGGAACGACCATCTCCGACTTTGACAAGGAAGAGATCAGGAGAAAGTTCTCCATTTCCGGTTCTGTCATCCCCATCGAGTGGAACAAGTGCAAGATCAACATCCTGGACACCCCGGGCTATTTCGATTTCGTGGGCGAAGTCGAAGAGGCTGCCGGTGTGGCGGACGGCGCTGTGATCTGCATTTCCGGCAAGGACGGCGTTCAGGTCGGCACGGAAAAGGCCTGGAATGTCTGTGAGAAGAATAAACTTCCGCGTATCATCTATGTGTCCAATATGGACAACCAGGATGTCAACTACCAGGATATCATCTCCAACCTGCGCGACAACCTGGGCACCAACATCGCTCCGATCCAGGTCCCGGTCTACCAGGGCGGCAAGTTCTCCGGCTATGTGGATGTCATCCGCCAGACGGCTTACAACGTCACCAGCAAGGGCCAGAAGACTGAGATCGCCATCCCCGCCGACGTCCAGGACGTCTACGAAGAGTACCATGAGGCCATGATGGAATCCGTCGCTGAGACCAGCGAGGAGTTCATGGAGCGCTACTTCGGCGGCGATGAGTTCACCCCTGAAGAAATCGAGGAGACCCTCTCCGCCAGCGTCCACGCCGGCGAGCTGGTCCCGGTCGTCTTCGGTTCCTCCGTCAACCTGCAGGGCGTCAAGGGCCTGCTGGACGAGCTGGTCGCCTACATGCCGAGCCCGGCCCAGAAGAAGGTCTCCGGCACCAACACCAAGGACGACTCCGCCTTCGATGCCGACTATGATCCGGAGAAAATGAAGACCGCCTACGTCTGGAAGACCTCCGCTGACCCCTTCATCGGCAAGTACAGCTATATCAAGGTCATGTCCGGCGTCCTCAAGTCCGACGACACCCTCTACAACGTGACTGAGCAGTCCGAAGAGCGTCTGGGCAAGCTGTACGTCATGTGCGGCAAGAGCGCCAGCGAGGTTCCGGAGCTCTACGCCGGCGATATCGGCGCCCTGGCCAAGATGGGCGACGTCGCCACCGGCGATTCCCTCTCCTCCAAGACTTCCCCGGTCGTCTTCCCGAAGACCGTCATCTCCACACCTTACACCTACCAGCGCTATAAGGCTGTCAAGAAGGGTGAGGAAGACAAGATCGCCCAGTCCCTCTCCAAGCTGGCTGCTGAGGACCAGTCCTTCAAGTATGTCAACGACGCTGCCAACCGCCAGACCCTGATCTACGGTATCGGCGACCAGCAGATCGAGATCATCAAGAGTAAGCTGAAGGAGAGATACAAGGTCGACATCGAGCTCCTCGAGCCGAAGGTCGCCTTCCGCGAGACCATCCGCAAGAAGTCCGATGTGGACTCCAAGTACAAGAAGCAGACCGGCGGACACGGCCAGTACGGTCACGTCAAGATGCGCTTCGAGCCGAGCGGCAACATGCTCGAGCCCTACGAGTTCGCTATCGAAGTCGTCGGCGGTTCCGTTCCCAAGAACTACTATCCGGCCGTTGAGAAGGGTCTCGCCGAGTCCGTCCAGAAGGGCCCCCTGGCTGCTTATCCGGTCGTCGGCGTCAAGGCTACCCTCTACGATGGATCATACCATCCGGTAGACTCCTCCGAACAGGCCTTCAAGACCGCCACCCGCATGGCCTTCAAGGAAGGCTTCCTCAAGGCCGGCGCTGTTCTCCTTGAGCCGATCGTCAACCTCAAGGTCACTGTCAAGAACGACTTCACAGGCGATGTCATGGGCGACCTCAACAAGAGGCGCGGCCGCGTCCTGGGCATGAACCCGGATCCGGACCATCATGGCAACACCATCATCGAGGCCGACATCCCGCAGATGGAGCTCTACGGCTACAGCACCGTTCTCCGCTCCATGACAGGCGGCCAGGGCGAGTTCTCCTATGAGTTCGCCAGATATGAGCAGGCTCCGGCCGACGTTCAGGAGAAGCAGATCGCTGCCCGCCAGGCGGCTCTGGCTGAGGACGCTGAGGATTGATTCCCAGGCGGTCCGGCATTGTTTTTCGCAGCCAATGACCCAGGCATCTGATTCAGAAGGAGGTAGCCATGAACGATTATGTGAAGATCAATTCCAAGCGGTACCCTGACATCGTCCTGAGAGTTGTCCCGGGGCATTTCGTGACGCCGAACTCCCATATCAACAAGTATGTGGATATGACAGCCATGATGAGACGGCAGAGCGAGGCCAAGGCAGTGGCCAGGGCCATGGCGGAGTACTACAATGTCAGCACCAAGATCGACACCATTATCTGCATGGATGGGACCGAAATCATCGGCGCCTATCTGGCCGACGACCTCACCAAGGCCGGCGTCCTCTCCACAAATGCCCACAAGACCATGTACATCACGGCTCCCGAGTATGACCTTTCCGGTCAGATGATCTTCCGGGAGAACACGATAATGATGGTCAGGAACAAGAAGGTCCTGGTCGTCCTGGCTTCCGCCACCACCGGCCGGACCATCAGCCGGGCCGTTGAGTCCATCAACTACTACGGCGGGGAGGTGGTCGGTATATCCGCCATCTTCTCAGCCGTCAGCGCTGTAGCCGGTCTTCCGGTCTTCTCCATCTTCGACAGGAGAGATGTCCCGGATTACGAGGCCTACAGGCACCGCGACTGCCCCATGTGCAGGAAGGGCATCAAGGTCGACGCCATCTGCAACGGCTTCGGCTACTCGCCGCTCTGATCATGTGGGATAAAAAATGAGAATCAGGGACGGTTCCTTTTCCCAGTTTTCGAAGAAAACTGGGAAAAGGAACCGTCCCTGATTCTCATTTTCAAAGGAAAGTGAAAAAGGAACAGTCCAGGATTCCCGGTTTTCAAAGAAAACTGGGAAAAGGAACCGTCCCTGATTCT
>CAMONF010000247.1 GCA_946620335.1 uncultured Clostridia bacterium | reverse complement strand
GCCGTCCTCGTTGTGGATGTACTGCCAGCAGAGGCCGTCGCAGTCCTCCTCCTGGACGGTGGCGGTGACAAGGAGAGTTACGTCCTCGGGCAGGAGGCTGTTCTCCTTCATGATCTTGGCCGCGTAGACCGCGGAGGCGGTGCCGCCTTCCTGGTCGGAGCCGCCGCGGCCGCCGATTTCGGTTTCATTTTCATAGCCCTCGTAGGGGTCGAAGTTCCAGTTGGCCGTGTTGCCGATGCCGACGGTGTCGATGTGGCCGTCGATGGCGATGACGCGGGGGCCGTGGCCCATGTAGCCCAGGCAGTTGCCCTGGGGATCGATGACGACCTTGTCAAAGCCGACCTTCCGCATCTCCTCGGCGATCCGCAGAACGACGTCCTTCTCCTCGCAGCTCTCGCTGGGGATGCGGATCATATCGCGGAGAAATGCGACCATGTCCTTTTCGTAGCCTTTGGCCAGCTCCTTGATGCCGGTATAGTCCATTGTGTTACCTCCTTAGCGTTGAGGGGTGAAACAGGGGGCTGAGAAAAAGTGGGAATCAGGGACGGTTCCTTTTCCCTGTTTTCAAAGAAAACTGGGAAAAGGAACCGTCCCTGATTCCCACTTTTTCTCAGCTCCCTTTGTTTCGCCATCCCTTATATCATTTGATCCCGGATTCGCCTCTGTGGCGGATTCCATAAAGGCCGTCCCAGACTACTTCGCGGAACCTGGTCGGGTCTGTGTTTCCTTCTGTGGAGATGAGCAGGACCCGGGAATTGGCATCCAGATGCAGCGCCTCCCGGATCTCGGCGTACTTATCGTCCTTGTAGCAGCAGATGGAGGCCAAAAAGCCCATGGGAACGGAGCCGGACTCGCCGGAAATGATGGTCGGGTCCCCGTTCAGGGGAACGCCGTACATCCTCGTGCCCTTGGCGCTCATCCAGTCCGGGCAGCCCGCGAAGCCGGCCGCGTGGTTCCGGAGGATGTCCCAGCCGATGGTGTTGGGCTCGCCGCAGGCCAGGCCCGCCATGATGGTGTCCAGCTTGCCGGTGACCTTGACGGTCTTCCCGTCTCCGCGGAGGGCGGAGCGGGTCAGGCAGTCGGCGGAGACGGCCTCGCAGACGCACATGATGGGTTCATTTCCCTTGTACTTGTTGGCGAAATAGCCTACCACGGCGCCGGCCAGAGAGCCGACACCGGCCTGGACGAACACGTGGGTCGGCCCCTCGCAGCCGTCCGCCAGGAGCTGGCGGTCAGCCTCGATGGCCAGCGTGCCGTAGCCCTGCATGATCCAGGAGGGCACGTCCGTGTAGCCGCGCCAGGCGGTGTCCTGGATGATCACGCCGTGGGGGTCGGCGGCGGCCTCGGCGGCAGCCATCCGCACGCAGTCGTCGTAGTTCTTGTTCTCGATGGTGACCTCCGCGCCGAGCTTTGCGATGTTCTCGCGGCGGATCTCGGAAGATCCCTGGGGCATGCGGACGACGGCCTTCTGGCCCAGCTTATTGGCGGCCCAGGCCACGCCGCGGCCATGGTTGCCATCGGTGGCGGTGTAGAAGGTGGTCTGCCCGGCCTTCTTCCGCAGGGCTTCGGAGGAGAGGACCTCGTAGGGCAGGTCGGCGACGTCCATGCCGGTCTGCTTGGCTATGTAGCAGGCGATGGCGTAGGAGCCGCCCAGGACCTTGAAGGCGTTCAGACCGAAGCGGTAGGATTCATCCTTGACGTAGAGGGACTTGATGCCCAGGTAGTCCGCCATCCGTCTCAGGCGGTGGAGGGGCGTCACCTCGTACTGGGGAAAGGAGCGGTGGAAGGCCAGGGCCTTCCTGACGTTGTCCTCCGACATGATGGAGAGCCACTTATCGGCGGAGGGGGGCATGTGATTGGTGGTGAAGACAAGATCAGTGTTGTTGGTGCGGTTCATGGTCAGGCCTCCTTTTTGCGAACCACTTCTAAACATTGTCTCCGGCGGCGCTCAGCCGTCGTCCTGCTTCATGTAATTGTAGAGCGTGTACTTGGAAATGCCCAGGAGCTGGGCGACCCGCTCTCCGGAGCGGGTGATCAGGAAGGCGCCCGATTCGTTCAGGAAACGGATCACTGCCTTCTTGTCCTCCTTGGTCATCAGGGAGACCGGCTTGCCCGCCATGGCGATGGCCTGGGAAATGAGATCATCCAGCAGGTCCTCCACGTTGGTCTGGATCTTCTCCGGCTCCTTGTGGAGGGCGGCGGTGCCGGGATTCTCCCGGATCAGGGCGTTCACCGCGTCTCCGGCATAGATGAGGCGGGTGATGTCGTAGTTGATCCCCAGAATGTACCGCACCGGCCCGTCCGGCGTCTCCCGGACGAAGATGGTGGAGGACTTTAAAATCTTGCCGTCCTCCGTCTTCGACAGGTAACCCAGCTGGTCGGAGATCCTGGCAGGGTCCGCCTGGATGGCCTCGAGAACGATGCGGGAAGGGCCGTCGCCGACCTTCCGGCCGGTCACCTCCCCGTGCTCGATATAGACCAGGGACTTGGCGAGGCTCTTCTTGGTGAGATCGTGGATCACGACCTCACAGTCCTCCCCGAACTGGACGGCCAGGGCAGCGGCCAGCTGTTTAAGCAGATCGATTGTCATGGCCTTCCTCCTTGTTTTCATTTGTCCGGCAAAGGCGATTTTCGCCCCGCCATCCTGCTTTCATCATAACAGATGGAGTGGATAAGTCAATAGAGGATACAAAAATATTTTGAAAACCAAACAAAAAGTTATTTAAATAATAATTGCTGTAAAATACTGGGTATGATAGTATAGAATTAGATTGACTGGTCAAAATTATTTCGCGGCAAATGAGGACAGTTTCCCTTGCCTTGGGAGGTGGATCGGAGACTGCCGAAAAGGGGCCGGAGCATGGCTTGCCGACTCGGACAGAGCACTCGGAAGACAGGTGCTTTTCGGATCGGAACCGGGGGCGGATCCCAGCGCCAGGCCGCGATAGTTTGACCACAGAAGATGGTTCCACACCAGGAAGGAGGTATCTCAATGAAGCTGATAGGAAAGGGTACTGTCATTACCAGGGACGCGGCCTGCCCACTCATCGAGGACGGCGGCGTTCTGATTGAAGGCAGTAAGATCAAGAAGGTCGGCAGGTTCGACGACCTGAAGAAGGCATATCCGGAGGCGGAAATCATCGACGCGAAGGGGCAGGTCATCATGCCGGCCCTCATCAACACCCACGAGCACATTTACAGCGCTTTTGCCCGGGGCCTCAGCATCAACGGCTACAACCCCAAGGGCTTTCTGGACATCCTGGACGGCATGTGGTGGACCATCGACCGCCACCTGACCCTGGACCAGACTTATCTCAGCGCCATGGCCACCTACATCGACTGCATCAAGAACGGCGTGACTACCGTCTTCGACCACCATGCCAGCTTCGGCTCCATCGAGGGCAGCCTCTTTAGGATCGCCGACGCGGCGAAGGAGCTGGGCGTGAGGACGGTCCTCTGCTACGAGGTCTCCGACCGCGACGGCATGGACAAGGCCCGGGCAGCGGTCAAGGAGAACGCCGACTTCATCCGCTACGCGGCAAATGACGACACTGACATGGTAAAAGGCATGATGGGCATGCACGCCCAGTTCACCATCTCCGACGAGACCTTCGAGCTCTGCCGGGAGAACATGCCGGAGGGCGTCGGCGCCCACATCCACGTGGCCGAGGGCATCGAGGACCTTCACGCCTGCCTTAGGAAG
>CAMONF010000246.1 GCA_946620335.1 uncultured Clostridia bacterium | reverse complement strand
GGGGAGGCTGTCAATTGGAGGAAACTGGGAATGAGGGGGCGAAACTGGGAATGAGGGACGGTTCCTTTTCCCACTTTTCGATTTTCGAAAAGTGGGAAAAGGAACCGTCCCTCATTCCCAGTTTTCCCCTCCGATTCTTATTTCCGTCTTGACATACCGATATCTTTTATTATATCGTAGTAGCGTCTGGGCTTATTGCGCCCTCTTCGATTTATCTTTGAGAAGGAGAAATATCCGTGGGTATATTTTATAAAATAATATCACTTCTCGGCGGCTTATCCATGTTCCTATACGGTATGCGCATGATGGGTGACGGACTCAAGCAGTCCTCCGGCGGCGCCATGAAAGTGGCCCTCGCCAAGGTCACCAACAATGCGGTCATCGGCTTTATCTTTGGTATGCTGGTCACCTGCATGATCCAGAGCTCTACCGCTACCATCGTTCTCACGGTCGGCCTTGTCGGCGCCGGCTTCCTCACCTTCCGCCAGTCCGTCGGCATCGTGCTCGGCGCCAATGTCGGTACGGCCATCACGGCCCAGATCATCCGGCTTATGGATTTAAATGCCGGCAACACCTCCATTCTTTACTTTTTCAAGGCAGACAACCTGGCCCCGACGGCCCTTCTCATCGGCATGCTCTGCATCATGGGCTCCAAGAAGGACAAAATCCAGAAGGCGGGCAATATTCTGGTGGGCTTCGGGATTCTCTTCATGGGCCTCATTTTCATGAGCAGCGCTGTTTCTGATATGGGCGACGTGCTCGGCGGTATGCTGACCAAGTTCGAGGACAACGGTTTTCTCGGGTTCCTGGCCGGTGTGATCGTCACCGGCATCATCCAGAGCTCCTCTGCGGTGGTCGGTATTCTCCAGTCCATGGCCAGTTCCGTCGGCGTCCGCTTCTGCGGCGTCTTCGCGGTCATCATCGGCGTCAATATCGGCGACTGCCTGACCACATTCCTGGTCAGCCGGATCGGTGCCAAGCCGGTCCAGATCCGGACAGCTCTCGTCCACGTTATCTACAACATCCTGGCCGCAGCTCTGCTGATCGTCGGCGTCAACGTCCTCCACGCCACTGGCCTTCTGGACAGCATCTGGGAGATGCCCCTCAATTCCGGCGGCGTCGCCAACGTCCACGGTATCTTCCGTATGGTGCCCGCCATTCTGCTCCTGCCTTTCTCCGGCCTGCTGGCCAATGTGGCTGAGAAGCTTGTGCCTGATTCTGAGGAAGGGGACGACCTGGTGGCAACGCAGGACGTGCTGAAGGACCTGGACGAGCGACTGGTAACGTCTCCTGCGCTGGCTTTGGACAGATGCAGGCACTTCATTTTCCACATGGCAGGTCTGGCTTACAGCAACTATGAGGCGGCCACCCAGCAGATCGTCTCCTACGACACTAAAAGGGCAAATAAAATCCGTGAGAAGGAGCAGCTCCTCGACCGGATGGCGGATGCCTCCAACAGCTACCTCCTGTCCCTGTCCGAGCACATCACGCTGAAGGACCACAATCTTGAGCAGACTGCTCAGATGAAGGCCATGCCCCTTCTCGAACGGATCGGCGACCAGGCCAACAATATCGCCATCGCAGCCACCCGCGTGTCTGAGCAGGACAAGGCCCTTTCTGACGAGGCCATGGCTGACCTGGCTGTCTGCACGGAAGCCATCCGTGAGATTCTGGACATCACCTTAGGGGCTTATATGAACAACGACCTGGGCGAGGCGCACCGCGTTGAGCCTTTGGAGGAAGTCATTGACGCCCTGATCGGCGACATGCAGACCAGACATGTCAACCGCATGACCCGGAATATCTGCGACGTGGTCAATGCCCTCCAGTTCGAGAACATGCTCACTGCCTTCGAGCGGATCTCGGACCACTGCTCTGACCTGGCCCTGGTCATTCTGAGTCAGGCCGACACCAGCATCATCGGTAACGAGCATGATTACATCCACCGCATACACCATGCTTATGACGCAAGTTACAATAACGAATTCCAGAAGTATCACGAAAGGTATTTCGGGAAACTGACAGCTGCCGGGGACGGCACCGTACAAGAGTAAAAAGGAGTAAAATGGATCAGACACCGCTAAGTCGCGCAATTGCTTACGAAAAGGAACATGGGGATAAGATCACCCCGGAGGAAAGGCCTCTTTTCCATCTCTCACCCAGGACGGGATGGCTCAATGACCCCAACGGATTTTCTTTCTACAAGGGGCAGTATCACCTGTTTTATCAATATAATCCGTATAACACCGTCTGGGGACCCATGCACTGGGGCCACGCAGTGAGCTCTGACCTGCTCCACTGGGAATATCTTCCCTGCGTCATGGCTCCGGATGAAGCGTATGACATCGGCGGCGTGTTTTCCGGCAGTGCGGTGACACTGGACGACGGACGCCAGCTCCTCATGTACACCGGCGTGACCGACGACCTCTTCAAGAGGGATTCCAATCCCATGCAGGTCCAGTGCGTGGCCACCGGCGATGGCCTCACCTATACCAAGTATGAGGGCAATCCTGTCATCGGAGTGGAGGATATTCCGTCAGGCTCTGATCCTCGTGATTTCCGCGATCCCAAGGTCTGGCGCCGGGAGGACGGTTCCTTCCGTGCCATCTGCGCCAACCGCTCCGAGGACGGCAGCGGCCAGATCCTCCTCTTTGAGAGCCCGGACGGTTTCCACTGGAAGAGAAAGAAGATTTTCCTGAAAAATGAGAACCGCTACGGTCTTATGTGGGAATGCCCCGATTTCTTCACCCTGGACGGGCGCGGCGTCCTGCTCCTCAGCCCCATGGACATGCTGCCGGAGGGTTTTGAATTCCACAACGGCAACGGAAATGTCTGCTTCCTGGGCAAGTATGATGACGAGAACGAGACCTTTGAACCGGATCACGTTCAGGCCATCGACTCCGGCATCGACTTCTATGCCTCCCAGACCATGCTCGCCCCGGATGGGCGCCGGATCATGATTGGCTGGATGCAGAACCCTGACGGCTCCTCCTACCGGGTCACCCCGAGGCCTTGGTACGGACAGATGACTGTGCCCAGGGAGATATTCCTTAAGGACGGCCGGCTCTGGCAGCAGCCGATCCGGGAGCTCATGAATCTCAGGAAAAATGAAGTCATTTACAAGGATGTCAAGGTCGACAATGAATGCCGCCTGGAAGGTGTGAAGGGCAGGACGATCGATTTGACTGTGCGAATCCGCCCGGAGGACGCCGAGAATCCTTACCACAAGTTCATTCTCAGGTTCGCCATGAACGGCGAGTTCTACACCCAGCTCTCCTTCCGCTACAAGGAGAATGTGCTGAAGCTTGATCGTAAGTTCTCCGGCAGCCGCAGGGCCGTCATCAACCAGAGACGCTGCCTCGTGAAAACTCGCTCGGAGGAGCTGAAGCTCCGGGTGATCCTGGACCGGTACAGCGTTGAGGTCTTCATCAATGACGGCGAGCAGGCCATGACAGCTCTTCTCTACACGGAAATGACCGCCGACAATATCATGTTCTTCTCCGACGGCGCGGCTGTCATTGATGTTGAGAAGTATGATCTCATGGATTGATTATGGTACCTCACGTGGAAATGAACTGTTTTCCGACCACATTTAAAGAATAATTACATATAGTAATACATAATGAAATACAACCCGCCATGCAGAACGCTGGCGGGTTTCTTTTTTGAGGACCTTCCCTCCGGGAGGCTTTGGTTCGCTGCAGAAGGCTTGCCTGGCTGCCAATGCTGAACAGGGCATCTACGGCAAGTGGTTCTCTATCTGGAGGACAGCGATAATGGCATGCAGTCATGAAGCGTGTGGGACCTTTAGCGTGCTTTGCAGGAGGGCTGGAGAAGACAGAAATCAGCAGGGTAGCAAAGTGATTCAAATACGGCCTTTAGCGTACTTTACAGGAGGACTGGAGAAGGCAGGAGGTTGAAAAAAATACTGTAAGGTGCTAAAGTTTTATGTAAGCGATACGCTTTTAACTAATTGGAACCGAGGTGACTGCGATTATGTTTGACATTTTTGTCGATTCGGGAGCCAATATCCCGGCTGTAGAGGTGGAGAAGTACGATATAAACGTTATTCCTTTCATCATTTATATCGATGGACGGCGGATCGACGGGTTTGAAAAGGGACTGACACCGGAGGAGGAGCGCGCGAAGGGCAAGGAATACTACGACGCGATTCGTGCCGGCGCGGAGGTCAAGACGTCTCTGGTCAATACGGTCACGTTTCTGGAGAACTTCGAACCCTCCCTCAAGGAAGGCCGGGATGTGCTTTATTTCTCTTTGAGCAAGAATATCAGCGGCACCTTCAACGCGGCCAAGCTGGCCGCTGAAGAGCTTCGGGAGAACTACCCGGAGCGGCAGATTTTCCTGGTGGACTCTCTGAACGCGTCCCTGGCCCAGGGAATTCTGGCCATATATGCCAGCGAAATGCGGGCCAAGGGTATTCCGCTGGCTGAGATTGCGGACGTTTTGGAAGAGACAGCCCACAGCATGAACGGCACATTCACCGTCGATGACCTCAAGTATCTGGCCAGGACCGGCCGGATCTGGAACGCCACCGCCAAGGTGGGCAATCTCCTGAATATTAAGCCTATTCTGAAGGGCAATAAGGAGGGATATATTGTTCAGGCCGGTATCTGCCGTGGGCGGAAAAAGTCGCTCAACACCCTGATTGACCACGTCTGCAACAATATCGTGGAGCCTGAGAAGCAGATCATAGGCATCGCCCATGCGGACTGCTATGAGGATTCGCTCTATGTCATGAAGAAGATCCAGGAGCGGGTCCATGTCAGGGAGTTCATCAATACGTCCTACGATTATTGTACCGGGTCTCACGTGGGGCCGGACACGATTGCCCTTTTCTTCATCGGTTATGACCGGGAGCTTCAGGGGAAGCAGGCGGATGAGGAGCTTGCGGTAAAGCGCATTTTCAGCATGATCTGAGGACCAGCGGAAGGGAGGATTTATGTACAGTATCGCATTTGATATCGGCGGCACCCAGCTTCGGGCGGCCATCTTCGACGAGGAGCGCAGGATCGTCGACGTCTTTAAGACTTCCAACGACAGGACCCTGGGCGCGGAGAAGAATATGGATAAACTGATTGACTTTTGCCTGGGCAAGGGTCTTGACTACTGCGGAGTAGGCATCGCGAGCCCCGGACCGCTGGACCTGAAGCGGGGCATGATCCTCAATCCTCCCAACCTTTTCGGCTGGGACAATTTTGAAATCGTAAAGTACGTGGAAATGAAGACCGGCCTCCCTGCCGCCGTCAACAACGACGGGAATCTGGCCGGACTGGCGGAGGCGAGGCTGGGCGATGGCGCCGGCTACGAATCGGTCATTTTCCTGGGCATGTCCACCGGTATGGGCGGGTCCTTCGTATACAAGGGCGAGCTTGTGAACGGCGTTCACTGCAATGCCGCCGAATTTTACAATGTGATCGTGAGCGACGATAAATACCATCACGGCAGCGCCAACCCCGGTTCGCTCAACGAGCTGGCCGGTGGTGCAGCCATGGAGCGGATCGCCACGGAACGCTATGGGCGTCCGATGACGGCCAGGAGCCTCTTTGAGAAATATGATGAGGGTGATGCCCTCGCCGCCGAGATTCTTGAGAACACATCCGAGATGCTGGCAAGAGGGATAGCCAATATCTATTATATGATAGACCCGGATATTTATATTATCGGAGGTTCTATAGGACTTAAAAATCCCTGGTACGTCGAAAAGGTCCTCAAGAAGGCTAAGGGGTATATGACGGACCCGACGATCAAGGTCGCCATGGCTAAGTTTGGTGATGACGCAGGGCTTTACGGGGCGGCGTTGCTTGCTGAGGACGTGGCGAGAAAATAAGATGGAAGGGGGAGCCTCCGGGAATGGAAACTGGGAATCAGGGACGGTTCCTTTTCCCACTTTTTGTCTGCAGGAATGGAAACTGGGAATCAGGGACGGTTCCTTTTCCCACTTTTCTTTGAAAAGTGGGAAAAGGAACCGTCCCTGATTCCCAG
>CAMONF010000245.1 GCA_946620335.1 uncultured Clostridia bacterium | reverse complement strand
CTGGGAATCAGGGACGGTTCCTTTTCCCACTTTTCTCCGAAAAGTGGGAAAAGGAACCGTCCCTGATTCCCAGTTTCCTCCCCCCTGATTCCCTTTTTTTCACATCTCCACAATCACATCCGCCGCCTTCAGCGTAGATTTCCTGTGAGAGACAAGCACCACAGTCTTCTCCCCCGCCGACTCCGCAAGAGCCTTCAGGATCATCCCCTCGTTCAGCACGTCCAGGTTGCTGGTGGGTTCGTCGAGAAGGAGGAAGGGTCCGTCATGAAGGAAGGCCCGGGCCAGTCCGATCCGCTGCCGCTCGCCGCCCGAAAGCGTGTCGCCCAGCTCGCCGGCTTTCGTATCCAGGCCAGCCGGCAGGTCTGCGAGGAATTCCTTAAGGCCTGCCTTCTCCGCCGCCTGCTCGATTTCCTCCCGTGTGGCGCCCTCGCGGCCGACTGCGATGTTGGCCGCGAGGGTATCGTGCCAGATATAAGTCTCCTGGGTCACGTAAGCCTCCATGCCGCGGAGGTCGGCGGTGTTTATTTCCCCGATATCCTTCCCTGAAATGAGGACCTGCCCCGCATCCGCATCCCAGAACCGCATGAGGAGCTTCAGGAGTGTTGACTTTCCGCAGCCGCTTGGGCCATGGATGCCGACCACCTTGCCCTTGGGAATCTGAAGGGAGAAGCCGCGAAGGACCGTCTCCCCAGCGTACCCGAAGGTCACGTCAGAGGCTTCCGCGCCTTCGAAAGCCGTTTCCGGCCGTCCGGTCACGTCGGTCACCACCGGCTCCTCCTCCAGGAGCCGCAGGACCCGCTCCCCGCTGGCCAGGGTCTGGTTCAGGTTGTTGGACAGGGACGAGAGGGCCACCACCGGCCCGAAGGAGCCCATCATGGCCACCGAGACCAGGACCAGGTCCGTCCCGAGGGCGCGGCCGCCGGCAAAAGCGGCCAACATGATAAAGAGCATCCCATAGGAAAAAATCTCGATCACAAGCCCGGTCAGCGCCCGCTGTCCCCTCTCGTAGCGGTTCAGCCGCCTCTGGCGCCTGGCCAGCCGTCCGGACCTGACCGTCAGTTCCTCGAGCTGGTCCCCGCCGTTCCCGTACTGAATCGTCTCGTCAAGTCCCCGCAGGGCATCCAGCACAAAGCTGCTGAGGCTGCCCATGCCCTCCCGGAAGGCCATGCCGTCCGCCGCGCTCCGCTTCCCGTTCCAGAGGGGAATGACAGCGCCGACGATTATATCCCCGGCGGCCGCCAGGAGGCCCGCAGGCAGATTCCGGCTCCCGATGAAACCGGCCATGACCAGGGAAATGACAACAGCAATCGCGATCGGCGAGATGGTATGGGCGTAAAAGACCTCAAGGAGCTCTATGTCCGATGTGATAACGGAAATGAGGTTCCCCCGCTCCTTTCCCTCGAGCTTCGCCGGGCAGAGCCGCCGCAGAGCCGCAAAGACCTTGTGGCGAATGATGGCCAGAAGCCGGAACGCGATGAAATGATTGCAATACTGCTCCCCATAGTGGAGCAGGCCTCTGGCCACCGCCAGGACGATCAGAACACGTGCCAGGCTGCCGGCCGTCTCCGTGCCGCCCAGAAGTCCGCCGGAAGCCAGAATCGTAAGGGAGATAGCGCAGGAATACCCGGTGACGCCCAGGAAAATGGCCAGGATCATGACCGGAAGCAGGGGCTTCACGAGCCCGATCAGGCGCCCCATGATTGCAAGCCCAGAGCGGCGATCGCCAGACGCTGCAGCAGCTGCGTGGCCATCTTCCCTGTCTGCTTTCCCGACAAGAGCTTTCCGGCGGTTGTCACTATGCGATGCAGCCCTGGAAGCAGCTGCTTCTGCCTGCCCCGCCGCATGGGCGGCTTCTTTGCTGCCTGCCAGGCTGAAGGTCGCGCTTCTGCTCTCCCCTTCGCCCGTCGTCTCCACAGTCCCCGCGTACGCTTCCAGCGCTTTCTGGGACCTGTAGAGTTCACTGTACAGGCCGCCCTTGGCCAGGAGCTCCGCGTGGCTCCCCGACTCGCAGACTTTTCCGCCCTGCATCATATAGATCCTGTCCGCGCCGGCGGCGTTGGCCAGGCGGTGGGAAATGAGGACAACGGTCTTCATTTCCGCCATCTCATGGATGGTCTTCATGATGAGGGCCTCGCTCTCGGCGTCCACATTGCTGGCCGCCTCGTCGAAAATGTAGACCGGCGTATCGTGCAGGAGGGCCCTCGCCAGGGCCAGCCGCTGCCGCTGGCCGCCGGAAAGGTTGCTTCCCCGCTCGTCGATCCGGGTATCCAGCCCCTCCGCACCGTCGAAAAAGTCCAGGATGCTGGCCTTGGCCAAAGCCTCCCTGAGCTCCTCGTCGTCCGCCTCGGGATTTCCCATCTTGAGGTTGTCCCGAACGGTGCCTTTGAAGAGGTAGCTCTCGTGGGTGACCAGCGTTATATGGCGCATGAGGCTCTCCTCGCTGATCTCAGAGAGCTCTTTGCCCTGGATACGGATGCTGCCCCGGTATCCTTTATGGCGTCCCATGAGGATGCCGGCCACCGTGCTCTTGCCGCAGCCGGAGACGCCGGCCAAAGCGGTAAAGCTGCCAGTCGGAAAGTCCAGGTCGACGCCCGTGAGGACATCCCTGCCCTCCTCGTAGGCGAAGCTGACCTTTTCCAGAGTGATGTCGACAGGCCCGTCCTCCAGGACTTCTGTCTTTTCAGGCGGCTCGGGCAGGTCCAGCAGGGCGAAGATCCGGTCGCTGGCCGCCAGGCCGTTCATGGCGATGTGGAAGTAGGAGCCCAGGATCCGCAGCGGGATGAAGAACTCGGAGGCGAGGAGGATGATGGCCAGGGCGCCGGCCAGGTTTACATTTCCCAGGAAGAACTCGGCCAGGGCGATGCCCATGCCGGCGGCCGCCCCGCCGTAAGCCACGATGTCCATGACGGAGGTGGAGTTGAGCTGCATGGTCAGGACCTTCATGGTCACCTTGCGGAAATGCTCGGACTCCTCGTCCATCTCCGCAGCCTTCCGTGCATCCGCCCGGTAGATTTTGGCAGTGGTAAGGCCCTGGAGATTCTCCAGGAAGCTGTCGCCCAGCTCCGCGTAGAGCCCCCAGTACTTGCTGAGGAGCCTCTTCGCGATCTTCTGGACCACCACGATGGAGACCGGGATGAGGGGCACGCAGACGAGAAGGACCAGGCTGGCGCGAAGGTTCACGAAGGAGAGGACCGCGAACAAGGTCAGCGGGGCCAGCAGGCTGTAGAAGAGCTGGGGCAGGTAGCGCCCGAAATAGGTCTCCAGCTGCTCCACGCCCTCGGAGGAGAGCTGGACCACCTCGCTGGTGGGCACGCTCTCCCGGTAAGAGGCGCCAAGCCTTAAGAGCTTTGTATATATCTTCTCCCGCAGCAGCCGCTTCACATCCGCGCTGGCCAGATAGGAAGCCTCCGACGCCTTCTGCTCAGTCAGGAAACGAACACCGGCCGCCGCTGCCACCACCAGCGCAGCCACCGCCATCCGCTGTCCTGTCAGACTCCCGCCGAAAGCAGCCTCCACCAGCCCCGCGGCGGTCAGGACCGACACGATCCGGCACACAAGGCCCAGCCACTGCCAGAGGACCTGCTGATATATGTATTTTTTTGCATGTGACAATAGGCTGATCAGCCGTGTCTTGATCATGGCAATTCTGTCCTTTCTCCGTATATCAATGACTAGAACAGACTATATGATGACACACATTCGGGGAAATTACAACGCAGAGGGGATGGACGGGATGAAAAACTGGGAATGAGGGACGGTTCCTTTTCCCACTTTTTGGGAAAGGAAAATTGAGAAAATGGGAATGAGGGACGGTTCCTTTTCCCACTTTT
>CAMONF010000244.1 GCA_946620335.1 uncultured Clostridia bacterium | reverse complement strand
TGCTGGTCTTTATTTTCCACGGCGAGGTGGAGGAATTCAAAGGGGCTCTCCAGGTGATACTGGTTGGGGGCGAGGTCGGTCGAGAGAAGGTCAAACGGCTGAATGGCTTTTTCATTCAGGTCCATGGCGCACCTCCTTCTGAATTGAATATGATATAAAAATACACTAATTTACATTGATGCCGATATTTTATACCATAAATATATCATGTAAAATGAAAACCATCAAGAGTACCGAAATCATCGG
The DNA here is from genome assembly GCA_946620335.1 of uncultured Clostridia bacterium. Classification (GTDB taxonomy): domain Bacteria; phylum Bacillota; class Clostridia; order Lachnospirales; family Lachnospiraceae; genus Chordicoccus. Next base: position 2,611 of record CAMONF010000244.1, on the reverse strand, counting down.
AGCGGATGCCCCGGCAGGATAAGGAGGACAAGTATGCTGAAGAGAACATTTCATCAGGGCTGGACGGTAGAGGTAGGAGACGGCGGCGCATTCTCCGCCCTTTTCGGAGGCCCTGCCCAGAACAAGGCGGTCACGCTTCCCCACGACCATCTGGTCGAGATCCCCAGAAATCCTCAGGAGCCCAACGGGCCGGGAAATGGGTACTTCCATGAGGAGGATATCATTTACAAATCCACTCTGACCCTGGAGCCGGAAGCAGCGGGCAAGCGCGTCTTTATCGAGTTCGAGGGCGTTTACCAGAATGCTTTCGTTTATGTCAACGGCGCCTTCGCCGGCAAGTGCGCTTACGGCTACAGCAATTTCTACATCGACATCACCCGCTTCGTCCATGCGGGGCAGGCAAATGACATCAAGGTGATCGTCAAGAACGGCGTGCCCAGCGGGCGCTGGTACACGGGCGGCGGCATTTACCGCGACGTGAACGTCATGATTGCCGACCCGGTCCACATCGCCCCGGACGGCGTCTTCGTCCGCACGGAGGACGTGGCCGAGGACCTGGCCGCGGTGGCCGTGGACGTCGAGATGGTAAATGACACCATGCAGATGAAGAGCGTCACCATCAAGGCCGCTCTCACTGACGCGGATGGTCAGACCGTGGCAGAGGGCAGCATCCCTGTCACCATGAATGAGGGCGAGAAGGCGACCTACTGCCTCCACCTCTTCGTGAAGGAGCCGAAGCTCTGGGACGAGAATTGTCCTCATTTGTATCAGTATAAGGTAGATGTTGTGGCTGGCGAAGAGGTCCTGGACACCGAGTGCGGCACTTTCGGCATCCGCAAGCTCCAGCTCGACCCGGTCCACGGCCTGCGCGTGAACGGCAAGACCGTCAAGCTCCGCGGCGGCTGCATCCACCACGACAACGGCGTCATCGGCAGCAAGGAATTCCCCTTCTCCGCCGAGTACCGCGTGAAGAAGCTCAAGGAGGCCGGCTTCAACGCCATCCGCAGCTCCCATTATCCCATGAGCCGCCATCTGCTCCGCGCCTGCGACAAGTACGGCATGTACGTGATGGACGAGTATTCCGACGTCTGGACGCCCTCCAAGGTGGCCTACGACTACAGCATGCACATGACCGAGTGGTGGGAGCACGACATCGACAACCTGGTCCGCAAGGACAAGAACCACCCCTGCGTCATCATGTACTCCATCGGAAATGAAATCCCGGAGACCGGTAACGCCATCGACACGGCCTGGGGCAAGAAGTTCGCCGACAGGCTCAAGGCCCTGGATCCCACCAGGTATACCACCAATTCCCTGAACCTGCTCCTGGCGGGCATGGACGCACTCAAGAAGATGGCGCCGGCGGGCAGCGACCAGGGCGGCGACCAGGGCGGAGAGATCAACACCATGATGACCAACCTGGGCGACCTGATGACCCAGCTCATGCAGAGCCCCATTCTGGCCAAGGTCACGGAGGAAGCGGCCGGCCAGGTGGACATCGTCGGCTACAACTACGCCCTGGGCAGGTACGAGCCGGAGGGCACGGAGTATCCCAACCGCATCCTGGTGGGCTCCGAGACCAATCCGCCGGATCTGGACAAGAACTGGGCGGCCGTCGAGAAGCTGCCCTACGTCATCGGCGACTTCGACTGGACTGCCTGGGACTACCTGGGTGAGACCGGCATCGGCGCCACCGGCTACGGCGACAACGTCGGCCCCATGGGCATGATGTACTCGGCTTATCCCTTCAAGGCGGGCTACTGCGGCGACATCAACCTGACCGGCGACCGCAGACCGGTGTCCTACTGGAGAGAAATCATCTGGGGCCGCAGGACTGCTCCCTACATCGCCGTGCAGCCGGCGGAGCACTATGGGGAGAAGAAGACCCAGTCCCAGTGGGTGTTCACCGATGCCCTGCGGAGCTGGAATTTCCCCGGATTCGAGGGCAAGGGCGTTGTGGTCGAGGTCTACGCTGACGCGGACGAAGTGGAGCTCTTCGTGAACGGCAAGTCCGTCGGCCGCAAGGCGCCGGGCGAAACAAAGAAGGCCCTGGCTGTATTTGACACGATTTACGAGGCCGGCACAGTGGAAGCCGTCGCTTATAAGGGCGGCGCGGAAATCGGCCGCGACCATATTGTGACCGCTTCGGAAGGCGTGAAGCTCGTTGCCTCTGTGAGCAGCGCGGCAGAGACGCTTCCGGCAGACGGCTCCGACATTGCCTTTATCGACGTGTGCCTCCTCGACGCGGCCGACAACCTCAATCCGGCCGACGCAAAGCAGGTATCCGTGGAGGTGGAAGGCCCCGGCTATCTGGCCGGCTACGGCAGCGCCTCTCCCTGCAATGAGGAGAACTATTTCGACACCTGCGCATCGACCTTCGAAGGCCGGATCCGCGCAGCCGTCCGGGCCTGCGGCGAGGGCACCATCAAGGTGACCTTCCGGGCTGAGGGGATGGAGACTTCGGTGGAGATTGAGGCGAGGTAAGAACTGGGAATCAGGGACGGTTCCTTTTCCCACTTTTTGCAAAACGGAAATGGGAGAAACTGGGAATCAGGGACGGTTCCTTTTCCCACTTTTCATAAAATGAAAAGTGGGAAAAGGAACCGTCCCT
>CAMONF010000243.1 GCA_946620335.1 uncultured Clostridia bacterium | reverse complement strand
TGCCCTGTCAGATAATTGGCCGGCGATGGATCAAAGTCCGGCCATGGTTTTCTTACAGCTGTTCCTTCCACTGCAGGACACTATCTCACCAGGGATACTGCCCTGTGAGATATCCCTCCAGGAAGGTCTGTGCAAGGGAATTGGGCCGGATGTTAGCCCTGGCCTCCTCCACGGTGAACCACTGGTAGCTGTCGATCTCCTCATTGGCGTGGACGTCCATGTTCTCGACTGTCACGGTCCAGTTGAGCATGAGGGTGTTGGAGGGGGCGAAATAATGGCTGTGGTTGAAGCGGCATGAAGTCACCTTGAGGCCTGTTTCCTCCAGGACTTCCCGCGCCGCCGCATGCTCTGCATCCTCGCCCTTGTTGATATACCCGGCCACCAGGACGCAGGTATCGCGGCCGTACTGGCGGATCAGGAGAATATGGTCGCGGGCTTCATTTTCCACGATCATGCTGACGGCCGTGTTGAAGACGGGAAATCGAAAGTCCTCGCAGGCGGGACAGTAGGGAATCTCCCTGCCCTCTGAAGGCAGGTATTTCATTTCCAGCTTCGCTCCGCACTGCATGCAGTGATTCATCATAAGTGCCATCTTGTCTCCTTACCGCCTGATGCGGGATACCACATTGCCGTATACACATAAGCTATTATATAGCAATTCCTTATCTAAGAAAACACTTTTGTCGCACAACTCCCTGCCCGGAGCAGGAATTAATGATATAATGGACGTAACCATCGCCTGCACGAGGAGGAGAGAAATGCATCCATTCGGACAGTTCTACCTGGACAAGGAAAAGGATATCATTGTGGAGCTTCTGATCGACGGCGACGCCCTGTACTATGTGCTCCGCACGCCCAACCACGCGACCGGCAACCTCATCACCAACCTGGCCAGGCTCTGCGGCCTGCCCCTCTCGCTTGACGGGAACGGCCTCAAGGTGATCCGGGGAGAGATTCCCTGCTACATCGACGACCGCAACCGGTCCGTCTATATCCTGCGGCTCGGGGACACCAAGGTGGCCAACATTTATCCGGATGGGACCATCGAGCGGAAGGCGGCCATCCCCGCCATCGCCAAGACCCTCATGAGCCAGACCAAGGACTACGGCCTCGGGACCTGGTACACCCTGGTCAAGACCTATATTCCTAAGGATTACAAGTTCCGGACCGACCTCCATACCCACATGAATGCCAACCTGGACCCGGACATCCTGATTGCCCTGGGCATCCACCACCAGATTCGGTACCCGCTCTATTATATCCGCAAGCTGGGGCTCAAATGTACGCCTGCTCAGCAGGCTCTCCTTGCTGCGCGGCGGGCTGAGACAGCCGCACGCTTCACGGACAGCGCTCTCCGAGGGAAATACCTGACCCGCCGGATCGATGACAACACCTTCATCAATTTCGCGGATCTCATTTTATCGGATCCGGCCAATGCCGCCTACAACATTCCCCGGATCCGAGCCTCCCTGACTATTTTGAAGGACGGCCAGGCAGTCTTCTCCAACCTGGAAAAAGTCTATCTCTACCGCTATGTCTTTACCAAAGGTCAGCAGGCCGACGACCTTCGGGACCTTAAAGGCTGTGACGCCGTGCCGGACGAGGATATCGCCGCTGCCCTGCGTCGGATGAATCTGGACAGACAGGACCCGGCCTACGCCTCCTTCTCCATCCTCCAGGACAAACTCCTGTGGATCGCCCGCGGCTGCCGCCGCCGGGGCATCCGTTACATGGAAATATCAGACACCGGACTTGTAAAATCTGACCAGGCCGCCATGCTTCTGGGCCAGATTCACGCCGCCATGCCCGCCATCACCCGGGAGACCGGCGTCCTGCTGCGCTTTCTCGCCGCCTTCCGCCGGATTCCTCTGACCATCGTCCGTGACCAGGTGGAGCCCCAGCAGGTGGTCCGTGACCAGGTCCGCACCCTACGGGCCGTTGCCGCCGACCCCTACGTGGCCGGTTCGGACATCATCGGCGAGGAGATCAACAGTATCCGGGACCTCACGCCCCTGATTCGGGAGCTTGTGGCTATCGCCGGCGCCAATCCGGGCTTCGTGATCCGGATCCACGCCGGTGAAAATGACTCCCTGCGCGACAATGTAGCCGGCAGCCTCCGCTGCGTGAAGGAAGCCCTCGCTCCCGGCCAGGCAATGCCGCCCATGCGGATCGGCCACGGTCTCTATACCGCCAATCTCAGCTCCGCCAGCGGAAAAAAGCTGATGGAGGATCTCAAAGAAGCCGGCGTCGTGCTGGAATTCCAGCTCACCTCCAATGTCAGGCTCAACAATCTCAGCGTCCTGCGGCACCACCCGCTCAGGCAGTATCTGAAAAGCGGCATCGACTGTGTTCAGGGCACCGACGGCGGCGCCCTCTACGGAACGGATTCCATCGACGAGCAGCTGGCCCTGGAGCGCCTCCTGGACCTCTCCCCGCAGGAAATGAAAGCCATGCGCGAGGCCGAGAACCGAGTCCTCACCGCCAGCCTGGAGACCTTCGACAGGAAGGCGGCCGCCTTCACCCGCCTCCGCGGAAAGATGTCCCCGGAGGAATACCTCTCTGAGCAGATTCGCATGACGCCTGCGCCCAAGGAGACCCTCATGATCGGTCACGGCAGCCTGGACAGCCAGGTCTGCCTCCGGGACCTGATCCGGGAACTGCCCAAGGACAGAGTTCCTGTCATCCTCCTCGGCGGCAGCTTCAACACTGACCAGCGCCCCACCCGCACCTATGCCTGGATCACAGAGCTTCTGGAACGCCTGACAGCAGGCGTCGATCCGGACAAGGTCTTCTTTGTGATCGGTCACAGGATGCTGGCCTACGAACAGGCCCTGGTCCGCCTGGCAGGCGGCCGGTTCCTGGTCTATGCCATTGTCCCCACCCGCCTTACAAAGGCCGAAGCCGAGCGTCTGAAGCGAAGCGGCGCCGGCATCCGTATTTCCATCGAACCGGTGGGCATGGGCCTCTATAAGAGCTTCTCCTATGAGATTTTCAAACGGCGGCCCTCTGTGGTCGTAGCCCTGGACGGCAATTCAGCCGGCGCCAATGTGATCCAGGAGGCCCGGAACGGCAAGCGCCGCGCGCGGATCTTCGTGAACAGACATGCGGCCGTCTTGCGGGCCAAGGCCGAAACGCTGCAGGGGTACGCCCGGCTCTTCGATGCCCCGGAGGCGGAGGCAGATATCCTGTCCGCCATCGAGGATGTCTATCAGGAGATGCAGGAGCATCCTTGGGAACGGCCGGAGTGAGATTTCTGCTGTCG
>CAMONF010000242.1 GCA_946620335.1 uncultured Clostridia bacterium | reverse complement strand
TACTAAAATCTCAGGCGCCATATGTCCAAAACATGGGATCTGAAATTGCCCATGTCCATTGGACGGAGAACACGAATCATAACTGGCCAAAAAAGTCCCCAACTAAAATCGCTTGTGTCCTTGACAAGGGGTACAATTCACCCTGATCTATAAAAACCCCAGAAAGGAGCAACCATGGACAGAATAGATCTCATCCGCCAGGAAATCAACCAGGTCCTTGACGCCATCCCCTCCCCGGAAGTCAGCCGCGTCGCTTCTCTGCATATTTATGGTGTCTCCCAACTGTGCACACTTCTGGCCTCACGTCGTGGGCTTCCCGTCGAACTGGCTGTAATCGCAGGTCTTTTACATGATATTTACCGCTACACAGCCATGACCGGAAAGGAACATGCCCATAAAGGAGCCGGCATGGCCAAAAAAATTATGGAGGACCTGGGATGCTTCACGCCTGAGGAGATAGAGGCGGTGGCCGGCGCAATTTATTATCATTCGGACAAAGAGACGCGTCATCTGCCGCTGGACGAGGTCCTGAAGGACGCGGATGTTCTCCAGCGGGTGCTCTATGATCCGTCATATATTATGTCGGGCAAGGAGAAGAGGAGGATGCAGCGGATCAATGAAGAACTGGGGCTCAGGCTGTAGAGATGGAGGAAACTGGGGGGCGAGAGACGGCTCCTTTTGGAATCAGGGACGGTTTGGAATCAGGGACGGGCCCTCTTTCAGTTTACTGGAAAAGGAGCCGTCCCTGATTCCAAACCGTCCCTGATTCCAAAAGGAGCCGCCCCCAGGTCCCCCAGTTTATTCACCTCCCTTCCATTGCCGCCCGTACCTATGGTATAATAGTTGGAACCTTATCCGATTTACAGGGAGGAAGCCGATTTTATGAGACGGTACTTTAGGACCGGACGTGTTCCGGTTTACATATCTTATATACTGTTCCTGCTTCTGCTTGTGGGGGCTTCGGTCTTTGCTGTGCCTTCATTTGTCTATGCGGCAGAGGAGGAAGACGCGCTGGAGACAGGCGAAGGCGAGGATGAGCCGGAGCCGGGGGATACGGCCCCGGCCCAGGTCCTGGCGTCGCCGGACATTACCATCACAGAGCAGATCCTGGACTCCGTGGGCAATGAGATAGACGGCAGCTACGCGAGACTGGGAGACACCCTGACCATCGTTGTCACCGTCAACAACCGGGGAAATGGCGATGCATCCGAGTGTGTCCTGACCAGTGACCTGGACAGTCTGGCCTTCTACTCCATGAGCGTGACGGACGGCAACGGGAACGAGGTTTCCTCATCCTATGACGTATCCGGCGGTGAGGTGACAGTCGGGTTCGGAAACGGCGCCACCGCAGCCGGAGGTACTCTGGCGAGCCACAGCTCGGTCACCATCCACATTCGGGCGGGGCTTCGGGCATCCGGCGGCTCCACGGTCAGGAACCAGTCCAAGGTGGAGTACCGCAATGCCTCCGCAGGGATTCTGGACTTCCTCGGCTCATCCATTTCCTCCAACACATGCACCTTCCAGGTAGACAGCCCGCAGATCCAGGGCACTGTCTGGATTGACGCCAACAACGACGGCATTATCCAGGATAATGAATACCCCCTCGCTGGTCAGACCATGATCCTCCAGAGCATGGGCAGCGACGGCGCCTACAACAATTACCAGCCAGGCGGCAGCGACGTCACGGCGGTGACTGACTCGAACGGCCTCTACAGTTTCTATGATGTGCCTTCCGGTGTTTACCGGGTAGTGATGCTGAAGCCCGGCTTCGAGGCCGGCATCAGCGTCGATACCGGGACGCCCACTGTCTCCGGATCCAGGGGCATGGGCCAGAGAAATCCCAACAATAATGCGGTCAACCTGGTCATCGACCCCGGCGGGTCCACCCTGGGGGTTCCCGGAATCGATTTCAGGCCCTCCAATATGCGGGCCTCCTCCGGCTGCTGGTGTGAATATGTTGACTTTGGCATAGTTCCGATCGTGTCCATCCGCCAGGAGGTCTATGTCAACGACTCCCAGGAGCCGGCGGAATATAACGGGGAAGACAGCATTCTCGTTTGGCCGGGTTACACGGTCAGGTTCCGCCTCATCATTTCCAATCCGACCTCGGACCTGGTGGGTCAAGGGCCGACTGCCGAGCAGCTGACCCTGCGGGGCGGCGTCAGTGTGACGGACCGGCTCCCGAAAGGCATGGCCTACACCGGCGCCTCCGGTCTGGGAAATGAAGTCAACGGCACCTTCCATTACGAGGAGGACAGCGCTACCGGCGTCTGGAATCCGGCGGCCCTCCCGCCCGGAGAGACCTACCTGGATGTCTCTCTGATTGTTCAGCTCGGACAGGCGGGGGAGACCTACGAGACCCAGCCCGATATCCGGACTGGCGGCGGCGCCGTCTATAACGGTAATCTCCTGGTCCTCGAATGCGGCAGTGAAGGCCTTCTGGCCGTGGCCCAGAAGGTGGCCGGCGAGTTCGCCAATATGACCAGGGCCTTCAGCTACACCATCGTGATCGGAGACGAGAACACGCCTCTGGGACAGTGGGTAGCCACCATCGACCGGTCCGACGGATCCCAGGAAACTGTCTTTATCAAGGCCGGAGAGCCGGTCTGCATTTCCCTGCGGAACAACGAGGACATCCGGATTCCCCACGTTCCGGTCAGCGCGGCCTACTCCATCGGGCAAATCCCGGTGTATAACTATACGGCCAGGGCGGCCTGCGTCATCGACGGCAATCCTGCCGAGAGCGGCTCCGTCCGCCGGGAAGGCCGGCTCTTCTATGACGGTGTCCTCATGGGCAGCACGACGGCCGTGACCTATACGGACGAGCACGTCACGCTGGCGCCTTCAGTGACCAACGGAATCCTGATAGGGAGCGAGGAGCAGGCGCCGGCAATTGAGATCATCAAGGTCCTGGAGACCAAGTCTAAAAATGAAGCCCTCGCCACGGACTTCACCTTCTCACTCGCCCCTGTCAGCGTCGGTGACGGATCGGCGGCGCTCATGCCGGTCCTGGAACCGGTCAACATCAAAATGGCAGAGGCTGAGGACCTGGGCAAAGGCCAGAACGGCACGCGGCGGATTTTCGCCTCGGCGTCTCTGCCCATTGATGCGGCCAGCTTCCCCCATGCCGGCATATTCACATACTCCCTGACGGAGGACAACTCGGCTCCCTTCGGCAACATAGCTTATTCCGGCGAGGAATATCTCCTGAAGATCTATGTGGCCAACGGGACCGGAGGACTTTACATCCGTTACGTGGAGTACTGGATGAACGGCGACTATACCGAGAGCAACGGGGATGAGGATGCCCTGGCGGCTTATTTCAACGAGGAGGCGTCCATGTCGGACTCCATCCTGGATTCGGAAGGTGGCGGAGAAGCCCGGGAAGTGTCGGGTATAGTTTTCCACAACCTCTATGAGCCGACCACCTCACTTCAGGTCAAAAATACGCTGCGGGGCGGCGGGGCCGATCCCGACCGGCTCTACGGCTGCACGGTCAAGCTGGAGCTGCCGGACAAGAAGATGGGGACCCGGTCCTACACGGCCTTCATTTTCAACGAGGACGGCACGGTAGCCCTCTCGGAGGATGGGAGGCCGCTGGCTGTCATTTTCGATGCGGGCAACGGCAACACGGCGACAGGCGCCTTCTCCCTTCGGGGCGGACAGTATCTGAGCTTCGTATCGCTGAAGGATGGGCGTGAGCAGAACGGCATTCTGCCGCTGGGCACCAGGTTCGGTGTGATGGACGCGGCGGTGGAGAATTATCAAAGCTCGGTATCCCTGATCGTGGACGGCAAAGCGGTAACCGCCGAGAAGGCCTCGGACGGCTTTTACTATGGCACGCTGAGCACGGCCACGATTCCCGGCGAGAACTGCCTCAATATTGTCCGGACCAGCGAACGGTATTCGGTGTCGGAGGCAGTCAGGAAGGGGCTTCCCTATGGGTTGGCCTTTGCGCTTCTCGTGGTGGTACTCATAGTTCTTTTCCGGACCCTTGCGGCGGTCTTGTCGCAGCGGCGGCGAGGGGATGACGAGGAGGACTTTGACGACGAGGATCAGTGGGAGTAAAAAAGTGGGAATCAGGGACGGTTCCTTTTCCCAGTTTTCAAAGAAAACTGGGAAAAGGAACCGTCCCTGATTCCCACTTTTTTCAGTTTTTGGAGAGAACTGGGAAAGGAAGCTGTTTCTGATTCCCACTTTTTTCAGGTCATTCGAGGGTAGCCAGCTGGTTGATGTAACGGGCCGGTATCGTCTCGTTGAAGACCTTCTCGATATAATTGATGGACATGACCTCCCCCTCTTTTTTGACGGGGGAGAAATTGCAGTAATGGGAATTGGCCATATCCGCGGAGTACTCACAGACAGGGATCAGGGCGAAATCGCTCCGGTCAGCGTCTGAGTAGTGGGTCACCAGGGGCACAACGCCCATCCTGTCCGGATAGATTTCGCCGGACTCAGGATTCTTGGTGATGGAGAGGACCCAGAGGGCGCTGATGAGCTGGTCCGGGTGGTCCTGGTTGCTGAAGAAGTTGCCCAGGGAGTAGGCCACGGGGCACTTCTGTCCGTCGGAGGACCTGGTCAGGACCGTCATTTTCTGGAGAACGTGGGAGTGGTTGCCGATGATGATGTCCACACCGAGGTCCACCAGCCACTGGGAACGCTCCAGCTGGCTGTCAGTCAGCTCCCGGGTGTTCTCTTCACCCCAGTGGACATGGGCGACGATGATATCGGCGACCTCTTTGGCTGCTTCCAGCTGCTCCGTGATGGTCCTGTCATCCTGGAGGAAGACGATGTCGCCCTGGCTGCCGTCCGGGTCATGGTTGGTCATTTCCACGAAGCTCACGAAGGCCACCTTGATGCCGTTCTTCTCGATGACGCGGATGTCAAAAATATCATCCCAGTTGGTATACAGACCGACGGAAGGGACATCGTGTTCGTCGAAGTACTCCTTGGTCAGCATGGCGCCCTCGGAGCCCTGGTCGTAAATGTGGTTATTTCCCAGGTTCACGACATCGAAGCCGGCATCGATGAGAGCGGCGCCCATAGCGGAAGGGGTGTTGAAGCGAGGGAATCCGCTGGGATCGGCGATGGCGGTGGCCATTGGCGATTCCTGGTTGACAGTCGCGATATCCGCAGCGGAAATGAAATCACGAATCCCCGCGTAGTAAGGCTTGAAATCATACCCATCGCCCTGCCAGGCCTTCTCGTAGAGCTGGGTGTGGCAGATGTTGTCGCCGGTGGCGAGGAGCGTGATGCTGTTGGGATCTGTCGTCATGGCCCGCCCGCTGTAGAGGGCGTCGCTCCGGATGGACCCGTCCGGGAAGGGGGTCGGCGTCAGGGTCGGCGTCGGCGTAGCCTCGGCGGGATCCTGGAGCTCGGGTTTTGTTGAAGGCGTTGGCGAATCCGCCCTGCCCCTGCCGAGGCCGGCTGCCAGCGGCAGCAGGATTCCTGCCAGGGTGACGGCCAGTAAGATGCCTACATGCCTGGCGGCGGGAGGCTGGTACCTTATATTCTTTTTCTTCTTTGTCTTGTCTGCCATTCGATTGTCCTTCCTTTAAAGGGCGATGGAGGAGATATATCTCGCAGTCTCCAAAAAGAGCATAAATAATAACTGCCGCTAGGGCAGAAGGGTACATTTGGCTCTTTAACATAATACCATTCTTCTGATTTTTTGCAATGCGCTTTGATGGGTTTCTTGTAAGGGAAGGGGAACTGTGGTATAGTAATCTGAAATTGCCGGCTACCCAACCCTGCCTCCCGGAGAGGCCAGAGCAGACTGAAACGGCAGGGCCCGCTTCAGAAGCTGCCCGCAGGCGCGGGCACGGCAGTTTGGCAGCCCCCTGGGCGGACTCTGACGACGAGAGACCCGCGCAGCGGACAGCGCCCCTGCTATAGTTGTTTTAAAAAGTGGAGGTAACACAGTGATCAGACTCTATGATGAAGGCATTTATCTTGTGAACGGTAAGGAGATCGTCCCGGAGAGTGAGGCGGGCAGAGTCAGCCAGCTGACAGGCAAGCCAGTCGACAAGGCTGCGGCCAAGACGGGCACCATCGCCTATTCTATTTTGAAGGACCATAACCAGTCGGAGAGCATGGATGCCCTCCGGATCCGCTTCGATGCCATGGCTTCCCACGACATCACCTTCGTCGGCATCATTCAGACATCCCGGGCCTCGGGAATGGACACCTTCCCCCTGCCCTATGTGCTGACCAACTGTCACAACTCTCTCTGCGCGGTCGGCGGCACCATCAACGACGATGACCACATGTTCGGCCTCACAGCGGCCAAGAAGTACGGCGGCATCTATGTTCCGCCCCACATCGCCGTCATCCACCAGTACATGCGCGAGATGTTCGCCGGCTGCGGCAAGATGATTCTCGGCTCCGACTCCCACACCCGTTACGGCGCCCTGGGCACCATGGCCATCGGCGAGGGCGGCGGCGAGCTGTCCAAGCAGCTGCTGAAGGACACCTACGACGTGAAATATCCGGGCGTGGTTGCCATTTACCTGGAAGGCGCTCCGAGACCCGGTGTGGGCCCCCACGACATCGCGCTGGCCCTGGTCGCCGCCACCTTCAAGAGCGGCTATGTGAAAAATAAAGTCATGGAGTTCGTCGGCCCCGGCGTCTCCTCCATGGACACCGACTTCAGGAACGGCGTGGACGTCATGACCACCGAGACCACCTGCTTGAGCTCCGTCTGGCGCACCGACGAGGACACCCAGGCCTACCTCACCATGCACGGCCGCGGAAATGACTACCGCCGTCTGGCCCCCGCCGACGTGACCTACTACGACGGCTGCGTCCGCGTCGACCTCTCCGCCATCGAGCCCATGATCGCGCTGCCCTTC
>CAMONF010000241.1 GCA_946620335.1 uncultured Clostridia bacterium | reverse complement strand
GATATTCCTGCATATTTACGATTACTATGTTCACCGTCTCTAAAAATATCGGTGCTTCCCCTGGGATGTTTTTGTGCCCGGCCTGCATCCTGCCATTTCCGAAACATTTTTCGGACGTTTTCAACAGCTTCCGCTGGCAGAAATCACAAAAGTTCATACCTTATAATATAGAATCCCTTTACATGTATCGCGGGAGTATGCTAGAATTTCTAGTTAGATTTATCATATTTATGTTGTGCATTGTTAACCATCATTGCTGACCACACCTTTTTTTCGGAGTATCTGACCATGTTTCTTGAGATCCATGATATTCATAAATCCTTCGGCCAGGGGGACAGCCGGACAGAGATCCTGCGGGGGATCTCCCTCCCGGTGGATAAGGGCGAGCTCTGCGTGCTCCTTGGCCCGTCCGGCTCGGGAAAATCCACTCTTTTGAACATTATCGGGGGCATCGACTTCCCGGACGATGGCTATGTCGCCATCAACGGTGAGCGGATGACCGGCATGTCCGACCGCGCCCTTACCGATTACCGGCGAAGCACCCTGGGCTACATCTTTCAGATGTACAATCTGATCCCCAACCTGACCGTACGGGAAAACATCGAGGTGGGCGCCTTTCTTGGCGATGACCCGCTGGATGTGGATGAGCTGCTGGAGGTCCTGGGGCTTTCCTCCCACAGCCGGAAGCTGCCCAGCCAGCTCTCGGGCGGCCAACAGCAGCGCTGTGCCATCGGCCGGGCAATCGTCAAAAATCCGGATATCCTGCTGTGCGATGAGCCCACCGGCGCTCTGGACTACAAGACCTCCAAGGAGATCCTGAAGCTCATCGAGACCGTCAACCTGAAGTACGGCAGCGCGGTCATCATGGTCACCCACAACGACGCCATCCGCCTCATGGCCGACCGGGTCGTCCACCTCCACGACGGCGCCATCCGCCGCATCGGGCGCAACGAAGAGCGCGTCCGCGCGGAGGACCTGGAATGGTAAATAAGAACCCTCTCCAGAAGCGCCACCTGCGTGAACTGCGCAGCGAGCCCGCCCGCTACCTCTCTCTCCTTCTCCTTCTCATCCTCTCCATCGGTTTCGTCTCCGGCTTTCTGGTGGCTGACAACTCCATGATCGCCGCCTACGAGGAGAGCTTTACCCGCTACAACATCGAGGACGGTCATTTCTCCCTGGAAAATAAAGCCAACAAGGCCCAGCTGAAGGGCATCTCCCAGGACGGTAAAGTCGACCTCTTTGAGCTCTTCTACACGGAGAGAGCCTTCACCAACGGCTCCACAATTCGCCTCTACAAGAACCGCGGCGAGGTGGACCTGGCCTGCGTCATGCAGGGAAGGCTCCCGGAGGCACCCGGGGAGATCGCCGTCGACCGCATGTATGCGGACAACAACAACCTGAAAACGGGCGACATGCTGACCGTGGAGGAGGACGGCCGGTCCTGGATCATCACCGGCCTCGTGGCCCTCTCCGACTACAGCTGCCTCTTCCAGAACAATTCGGACTCCATGTTCGACGCCCTGACCTTCGGCGTGGGCGTCATTCCGGCCGAGGAATTCGACGGACTGGATACCGACCGGATGGTGTGGAACTACGCCTGGAAGTACCACGAGCCTCCCGCAGACGAGGCACAGGAGGTGGAGGTATCTGACGACCTCATGCAGGTCGTCCTCGGCTACGCCGACCTCCGTGACTTCATTCCCCGCTACGTCAATCGGGCCATCAACTTCACGGGGGACGACATGGGGAGCGACAAGGCCATGATGCTGGTCCTCCTCTACATGATCATCGCGATCCTGGCCTTCATGTTCGCCATTCTCACCTCGGGGACCATCACCCGGGAGGCGGCCGTCATCGGGACCCTGCGGGCCTCGGGCTGCATCATCGGCGAGCTTCTCCGCCACTACATGGCCCTTCCCCTCTTTATCACTCTCCTGGGCGCAGCGCTTGGCAATCTCCTTGGCTACACTGTCCTGAAGAACCTCTGCGCCTACATGTACTACTACAGTTACTCCCTGCCCACCTACGTCACCATCTGGAACGGCGAGGCCTTTGTGCTGACCACACTGGTGCCGGCCTCCATCATGGTCGTCATCACCTTCTGCATTCTCCGCCGCGCCCTCTCCCTCTCCCCCCTGCGCTTCATCCGCCGGGACCTGAGCCGGCGAAAGCACCGCAGGGCCTTTCCGCTGCCTTCATTTCTCCCCTTCTTCAGTCGGTTCCGGCTCCGGGTGCTGCTTCAGAACCTGCCCGGCTACCTGACCATCTTCGTGGGCATTCTCTTCGCCAACCTTCTGCTCATGTTCGGCCTGGCCCTGCCCGACGTCATGGACAGCTATCAGGCGGAGATCCAGACCAACCTGCTGGCGGACTACATCTACATGCTCTCCGTCCCACCGGAGGCCCTGGACGAGAACCACCGCCTCTTAAGCTTCCTCAGCATGCTGCGCTTTGCGGACGGCGTGTCCACCGAAAATGAGGACGCCGAGAAGTTCACCGCCTGGTCCCTTCAGACCACCTACGCCGAGTACCCGGAGGAGAGCATCCTGATTTACGGCGTCGCCCCGGACAGCCGGTATATTGATGTGGATGCGGGCGGGCCGGAGTCGGTATTCATTTCCAGCGCCTACGCGGAAAAATATCTGCTTAAGATTGGCGACACGGTCACTTTGAAGGAGAAGTACGAGGACACGAGCTACACCTTCACGGTGGCCGGGGTTTACGACTATGCCGGCGGGCTGGTCATCTTCATGGACCAGGCGGCCCTGAACGGCATGTTGGACATGGGAGGGGACTACTTCAGCGGCTATTTCTCCTCGACCCCCATCACGGACATAGACGCCAGGTATATGGGCGGGGTGGTGGACCTCAATGCGCTGACCAAGATTTCGAGGCAGCTGACCCACTCCATGGGGGATATGATGGGGCTGGTCAACGGCTTCTCGGTCATCATTTTCATCATCGTGGTCTACCTCCTCTCCAAGTCCATCATCGAGAAAAATGCCCAGTCCATCTCCATGTCCAAGATCCTGGGCTACACGGACGGGGAAATCGCCTCCCTCTACATCATGACCACCACCGTAGTCGTTTTTGTGAGCATCCTGGCCTCCTTCCCGATCCTGTCCGTTTCCCTCACCTGGATCTTCCGCGTGATGCTCATGCAGATGCTGAGCGGCTGGCTGCCCCTCACCCTGCGGCCCAGCCTCTACCTGCGCATGTTCGCCATCGGCATGGGCACCTACCTGGTGGTGGCGCTGCTGGAGTTCAGAAAAATCAAACATGTCCCCATGGACGAGGCCTTGAAGAATGTGGAGTAATACTATGACAAGAAAAATGAAGACCCTCCTCTCCCTGACCCTGGCCGCCTCCCTCCTCCTTGGCGGCTGCGGAGCCTCCTACACAGGCGGCGAGACGGATGCCGCCGTTCCGCCCTCTCCCACCCCGACGCCGACACCTGTCCCCGTCGTTTCCGATTCCGAAAGCCTCCATCCGGCCAAGGAAGAGACCGTCTACGTCACCGCGGACGCATCCGGCAGGCCGGAGAAAATAGAGGTGGAGGCACAGCTGTCCGGCCATCCGGCGGGAGACATCCCAGATGTGGCTGCCCTCACGGACATCCGCAACACCGAAGGGGAGGAAAGCTGGACTGCAGGAGAGAATAACACTCTTCTGTGGGAGAACCTGGGAGCGGATATCCGATATAAGGGGTTCGCGAAGGCGGACACAGAGCTGCCGGTCACCGAGACCGTCACCTACTACCTGGACGGGGAAGAGATCGCGCCTGAAGCCCTGGCCGGGCAGAGCGGGCATGTGAAGATCGTGTTCTCATTTGAAAATCACACCGCCGAGACGGTCGACGTGGTCCGGAAGACCCGCAAGGCCGAGGGGGATGACCGTTTCAGCGTCGACTTGGACCTGGAGCTTGGGGATGAGGAAGCGGCAGACTCCCAAAAGGAAAGCGACGGATCTGACGCCGACAAAAAGGACGCCGGCAGCGAGACTGATAAAGAAGCCAATGCCACGGCTGTAGGGGGCTCTGACAGCGAAAAGGCTGTACCGTCCGCAGGCGGCTCGAATTCTGATGGCACAAAGAAAAAGGGTGGCGACGACAGCGAAAAGGACGATGAAAAAGAGGAGCCTCGGATCGAGACCTCGGAGACCATCACCTACGCTGACGTCCCTGTCCCCTTCACCGTCATCACGGCCGTGGTTCTGCCGGAGGATACCTTCGCCGACATTTCCGTGGACAACGGCCGGGTGCTCACCATGGACGGGAGCCAGATCGCCATCGGCTTTGCCCTGCCCGGGCTGGCCTCCTTCCTGACAGCGGACGGCTCCGAGCTCACGGAGGACCTGGACCTGCCCGAATCCATCACCCTGGAGGCGGACGTGACCGATTTCTCCCTGGACTTTACGGCCTCCATCATCTCGCCCGGCCTCCTGGCCGACGCGGACCTGGACAGTCTGGATGACCTGGCCGACCTCCGCGGAGACATGCTCTCCCTGACAGAGGCCGTAAATGAAATCATCGACGCCCTCTCCGAGATGGAGGATGGCACCGGGGACTTTTCCGACGGCATAGAGGAATATGTGGACGGCGTTTCGGCCCTGGCCGACGGCATTTCCCAGGTCTCCTCCGGCCTCTCCACTCTGAATGAGAACTCCGCGGCCCTGACCTCCGGCGCCTCCGCCCTCTCCACCGGTCTCAGCCAGCTCTCCAGCTCACTTCCCGAGCTGCCGGCGCTTCCGGAAATAGACACCACCGCCATGGAAAAGGCCGCCGCTGCCCTGACGGAGGACCTCACTGCCCTCTCCGCCGGCCTGACCGCCATCGGCGATGCGGACGATACCGTCGCCTCCCTGATCACAGCGCTTGGGACCGCAGCGGGACATGCGGAGGAGGCAGCCGATCTCCTCGCAGCCTACGAGGAAAATAAACCCACGATCCAGTCAGCGCTGACCGACAGCGCCGGCGTTCTCTCACAGGCCTCCGCCGCCCTGGAAGAAGCCGCGGCGGCCGCCGGTGCCGCCGCCCAGTCTTCCGCCAAATCCCAGGTGGCAGCCGCTGCCGCGGAGGTCCTGGCCACCACAGACCTGCCCGAAGAAGAGCAGGCTGCCCTGGCGGGACAGATTGCGGAGCAGGTGGACATTTCCGCCGCGGTGACCGAGGCGGTCCTGACATCCCAGAGCGGCCTGACAAAGGCTCTGGCGGACGCCCAGAAGGCAATCACAGAGGCCGGCGCACAGCTCGCCCTGCCGGATGGAAATACAGACGCGGAGGCTCTGGGCTCTCTGGCCGCAAGCCTGCGTACCCTGGCCGATGAGCTTACAGACGGCGCCCTGGCCAAGACCCTGGCGGACGCCGAGGCCCTGCAGGAAGCCACAGCCGCCTCCGGCCTGCCCGAGCTGCTGGCCGCCGCTGAAGAATCCATCGGACAGGCGGATGGCAAAACCGCCGGCCTCTCCGAGTGGAAAGATGTCTTACAGGGCCTGAAAACCAATTATGAGAGCCTCACAGCCGGCATCGACGCCCTCTCCAAGGGAGCTGCCCAGCTCTCCGAGGGGCTGGGTGCATACACATCCGGTGTCTCGCAGCTCAGTTCCGGCGCCGCTGCCCTTAAGAGTGGCAGCAACACCTTGGAGAGTTACGGCGGGGACCTGACGGACGGCGCCTCCCAGCTCACCGACGCCGTCACCAAATTCAGGGAAGGCTTTGAGGAATTCCGCGACGACGGGGTCACGGAGCTCACCGATTTCGTGGACAAGGACCTGAGCGGCCTGGCCGACAGGGCCCTGGCCCTTCAGGAGGCGGACGGGCGCTATCAGACCTGGTCCGGCCTGGCCGAAGGGACCGAGGGCAGCGTGCGGTTCATCATTGAGACTGGGGAGATCAAAGCCGAAGGCTGAAAATGGGAATGAGGGACGGTTCCTTTTCCCACTTTTCATAGAAGGAAAGAGAGAAAATGGGAATGAGGGACGGTTCCTTTTCCCACTTTTCATAAAATGAAAACTGGGAAAAGGAACCGTCCCTCATTCCCAT
>CAMONF010000240.1 GCA_946620335.1 uncultured Clostridia bacterium | reverse complement strand
TGTCGCCCGCCCTGGTCCGGGCACGCTCTGCGGCAGGCGGCCTGCCGCGTTTTTGCGCCCCGGCCGCCTGAAATCTCGGGTAGAACTGCCTGCCATGCTCCTCGAATGTATCACTAAACGGTGCCAGGCAGGGAGAATGTTATCATTTCCCTTCCAGAACGACGACGTCCGTCTTGCCGCCGGCCCGGGCGATGAGCGTATTCATCCCGGCCGTGAGGTCCGCCTGGAAAATGAAGACCTTATCGGCCTTGAGGGTCTGACTCTCCCCGTTCACGCACAGAGTGACCTCCGGCTGGTTGGAGTAGACCCGGATTTCGGTCTGACCCGCCGGGCGCACGGAATAGCGGCGGCCGCAGATGTGGACCATGGGCGCCTTCGTCCACCAGGCCTGGTAAATGTAATAGCTGTCCTTCTTGGTCAGTCGGTCCATGGTCATGAGGCCCTTGTTGTTGCGCCCCGCGATGCCGCCCTCGTTCCGGGCAGCTGCTCCGAAGTCGAACATGTTCCAGACGTAGCTGCCCCAGATCCAGGGGCGCTCGGCGAAGGCCCGGGCCATGTACTCGTGGTAGATGGCCTGGTATTCCTCGGAGTAGTCCTTGGCGGCCGGGGTGTCCGTGTGGACGTTGATCAGGCCTTCGCAGCCGTATTCGCTGAGGGCCAGAGGAATGTCCGGGTTGTCCTCGTGGAACTTGTCCATCCAGGGAGCGTTGTCCTCGATTGTTCCGTAATACCAGCCGAAGTAATTGTTGTATCCTTCGGTGTCGGAGATCCTGTGGAGCGGGGAGTCGAGCGGCGTGAAAGCCACATGGGCCATGGTCGTGAGTCTCGTGGAATCCAGGGACTTGACCAGGGCATTGAGCTTTTTGTGGTTCTCCACCAGGGTGTCATTTAACTTGCCGGCCAGAAGGACCTCGTTGGAAAGGCCCCAGAAGCAGATGGACGGGTGGTGGTAGTTCTGGATGATGAGCTCGGTCATCTGGCTCACGCAGTTGTCGTGGGCGGCCGGGTCCTCATTCATGATGGTGATGAAGGGAATCTCCGCCCAGACCACGAAGCCCAGCTCGTCGCAGGCCTCGTAGAAGACCTGGCTGTGCTGGTAGTGGGCCAACCGGATGGAGTTGGCGCCCAGCTCCTTGATGATGAGCGCGTCGTCCCAGTGGTCATCCTCGCTCAGGGCGTTGCCCTTGTACAGGCGGTCCTGGTGGCGGGAGACACCGCGCAGCGGCGTGGGCAGACCGTTCAGCGTAAAGCCGTCAGTGGCCGTGCAGGAGAAGCTCCGCACGCCCAGGTCCAGGTAGACCTCGTCCAGGACCTCGTTGTTCCAGATGAGGCTGGCCGTGAACCGGTAGAGATAGGGCGTATCCGGGGACCAGAGGTGGGCGTCCGGGAGCGGCACAGTGACCGCCGGCGCCTCCACCGGCCTCGAAACGTTCCAGACCTCCTCCTCGTCGTAGAGGGAAATCAGCGAATAATTGACAGAAATCCGCTCGAATTTGGGGTTGGGCAGCCCCACAATGTAGCTGTTCACCTCGAATTCGGCGTCCGCTGTGGATTCAATCACTCCATCCGCACCCGTGGTGTGGGAAATGACAGCACCCTCCGCGACGCGCGGCGTCACCATAACGCCCGGCCCTCCGAAATGGTCCAGGTCAAAATGGGCTGCCGGCACGGAGATGATATTGACCCCGCGGTAAAGGCCGCCGTAGAAGGTGAAATCGGCGTGCTGGGGATAGACATCCGAGCGGTGGCGGTTACTGACGTGGATGGCGAGAAGGTTTTCATTTTCCTTGAGGACGCCGGTGGCGTCGGCCCGGAAGGAGGAGTAGCCGCCCTTGTGGGTGGTGAGGAGGACGCCGTTCACGTAGAGCTCGGCCTGCTGACCAGCCGCGAGGACCTCGATATAGGTCCTGCCGCCGGGAAGAGGCTGCTTGGGAGCCGTAAAGGTCCTGAAGTACCAGTAGGCGCCTCGGTCATAGGGCTCGACGACCTCGCCGGAGAGGTCGCCCTGGGACCAGTCGCGGCCGGGATTGTTCACGTCCGCCAGATGGCCGTCGTGGCCGTCCACGGCGTTCCAGCTGTGGGGGAGGGAGACGATGCTGGCGTCCGGATCGGACAGATCGGGCATGGCGGCGGGGAGCTCGCACTCGCGGTGCAGGAAGAGCCAGTTGTCGTTGATGGGGGTTATGATGCGCATGGCGGTTCTCCTTTTAGTTTGTATTAGGGACAGATGACCTGTCCATTTTGTGCTGTTTCATATTGCGGATCTTAGCCGGGTGATTTGTACTGCCCAAACCCATATCGGCCTGCCGGAGTTTTCCTTCAGTAGGTAGGGGGAAGCATTACTTGATTCCCAGG
The DNA here is from genome assembly GCA_946620335.1 of uncultured Clostridia bacterium. Lineage (GTDB taxonomy): Bacteria > Bacillota > Clostridia > Lachnospirales > Lachnospiraceae > Chordicoccus. The sequence goes on along the minus strand of CAMONF010000240.1, from coordinate 4,192 downwards.
GACTTGGTCCGGGTTTTTGTTTTATGCCAAGTGTTTCGTCTGCCGGCAGGACCGGGGGCTGAAGCCTCTGCCTTATTCAAGGGTTTCCGTCCGGTAGCTGTAGGCGGCTTCCGCAAGCCAGCCTTCCGCTCCCTCGAAAGCGACGTTGTCGGCGTAATCATCCTGAAGAAGAATTGTCATCCCGTCCTTGTACTGGTCCGCGAGGGCGGCCAGGAAGGCTTCCTTGTCGGCGCAGAGGGTCTCACCTACATAGATATCCTTGTTGTGGACGCGGATGATGACTTCTGTCGCCGCGGCGGCTTCCTCCATAGTCTCCGTCGGCTCGGCTTCTGCTTCGGCTGCTGCAGGGGCTGCGGCATCCGCAGTGCCGGTCCCGGCGCCTCCGCCGAGGCCGAGGCCGCCGCCCATGAAGAGAGCGACCAGGACCGCCAGGGCACCGCCGCCGATCCCGGTGTCGGAGACGCGCTTGCCGCCCTTGTGGCGTGGCTTCATTTTCTCGCCGGGAGGCAGACTCCGCTTGAAGTTGCGGTCAGAGATGCCGAAGGCCGTGCGGCCGCCGACTCCCAGAACAATCAGACAGATACCTGCAAGGAATAAACTGCTACCCATGGGAGACCTCCCTTTTCCTTGTGTGGCGGGCTGTGGGCCTGCCGTAATTGGATACTGGGGCGGGCTCATTTCGCCCACCGATCATCGCGAACCTTCTGCCGGGGCAGGACATGGCCGTCCGGCGTGCACGACCTTAGTAGACGTAGTCGTAGGCGGTGACCAGCCCGTTCACGATCCTGTCGATGGCCAGCTTGTCCCGCCGCTGAACGCTCTCGGAGCTGGCTGAGAGGACGATGACCGCGTCACCGTGATCGTCAATGTAGCTTTTGAGGAGACGCTCCAACCTGCTGTAGCTGGTATCCTGGTTGGCAGGGCTCAGAAGAATGGGTTCCCACGCCTCCTCAGGCGTGATGACCCGGATCTGCCGGTTGGTGGAGTCCGTCGCGCTGTAGGTGCAGGAAATGGTCACGATCTTGACCTTCTCCCCGATGATCTCTCCATCGTAATCCTCAAGGCGCCCCTCATAGGCAGCCTGCATGGCGGACTGGTCAAAGAGCTTATTGTGGAGGTCGTCGATCTCCGCCTGGAGTGAGGCGACTTCCTCGCTCAAGGCGGCTGTTTCCGCTTCTTTCTCCGTTACGGCGGTCTTCGCCTTGGCTTCCGCCTCCTCCGCCTGGGCCTCGGCAGTCTGGGCGGCCATGGCATAGCCGATGATGACCACGAAGAGGAAAATAAAAATCACGTCGAGGAGCGGCGTCAGGTCGATGGCCGCGTTCGGTTGGGACGAGGGTCCCGGGTTCTTTCTTGCCATGGTGTCTCTCCTTGGCTGGCTCATACTGCGTTTCCGGGCCGGCGGTCACGCGCGGGCACCGATGCTGTTCCGACTCAACCGGCCGCCCTTGGTCTCCTCTGAAGCCGGCGGTCATGTGCATGCGCCGATGCTCTCAGACTTCCTGCCAGGAAGCGCTCAGGCCTTTTTGTCGGCAGCTTTTCTGGCCAGCTGCATTTCATTTTGCAGGACCTGGCGGGTGATGATGGCGTCCGCGTCGGCGAACCTGGCGTCGATGAGATTGACGGTCCGGCCGATGCAGACTGCGTCATAAGCCTTGAGGCCGATGGAGAAAATGAGACCAAGCAGCGTGGTCCACATGGCTGTTCCGAGCCCGGCCACCATCTGGGCGATATCGCTGGTCCCGCTGGAGAGAATCAGCCCCAGGACGGTGCCGAAGATGCCCAGGAGGGGCAGGAGGGAGATCAGCTGCCCTCCGGTGACATAGTTGGCGTAGGCCTCCGAGAACCTGGCCCGGTTCTTCTCGAGGGCTTCCCGGTCATAGCGGACGTGGGAGGCGTGGGAAATGTGGATATTTCCCTCCGCGTCCAGCCGCTCGGGCGTCTCGGAGATGTCTGTGCGGGTAATGATTTTGTCGAAGGAACGGTCGATCCGGACAAGTTCGCGCCGGATGGACCGGAGAAAGAGGAGAATGCCGGCCCCGCTGCCCGCGATGAGGGCGCAAAGGAGAAGATTGATGATGCGTGTCAGGAGCATAGGGGAACACCTCGCCGAATGGTGGGATATAGTCTGAAAACGGTATCTCTATCATATCATAAAACAGAAGAGTCCGCATAAAAATGTGAATATTCCCCTTGACTTCTTTGCGTTGCTCTGATAAAGTACCAGTAAACCAGTGATGAAGAGGAGTACCTTTTTGAACCGGCACAGAGAGCCATGGGGGCTGAGAGCATGGCGCGGGGAGAGATGGGAAGTGGGCTTCGGAGGGCGACCTGAACCGGCAACGGTAGGGAAGACGGAGCGGGGGCTTCGTGAACAAACCCCGGCATGTTTTGAGCATGCGTGAGAGGACGGAGCAGATCCGTCAAGTTGGGTGGCACCGCAGGAACTATTCGTCCCTGTCCCGACAGATACGCGGGACAGGGGCGTTTTTTTATACTTTTTTAACGCCGGCAGGAAGGCCAGGCGGACTCCTCTCCCCGATCTCGACTGTGCGGCAAATGAAAGCCGCAGCCACATTCCAAGGAGGAACAACCATGAGCGAAGAAATGAAGATCCCCTACAAGATTTATCTGGAAGAAGATGAGATGCCCAGGGATTGGTACAATGTCCGCGCGGACATGACCAAGAAGCCGGCGCCGCTTCTCAACCCGGGGACCGGCCAGCCCATGACGGCGGCTGAGCTGGAGGGCGTTTTCTGTGCGGACCTGGTCGCCCAGGAGCTGGACAACGACACCCGTCTCATTCCCATTCCCGATGAGATCAGGGACTTCTACAAGATGTACCGTCCGTCGCCGCTGGTCCGTGCCTACTGCCTCGAGAAGAAGCTCGACACCCCGGCCAAGATCTATTATAAGTTCGAGGGCAACAACACCTCCGGCTCCCACAAGCTCAATTCCGCCATCGCCCAGGCCTACTATGCCAAGAAGCAGGGCCTTAAGGGCGTGACCACAGAGACCGGCGCCGGCCAGTGGGGTACAGCCCTTTCCATGGCCTGCGCTTACCTGGACCTGGACTGCAGAGTCTACATGGTCAAGGTCTCCTACGAGCAGAAGCCTTTCAGACGTGAAGTCATGCGCACCTACGGCGCATCCGTCACGCCGTCTCCCTCCATGACCACAGAAATCGGCCGCAAGATCCTGGCTGAGCATCCGGGCACCACGGGCTCCCTGGGCTGCGCCATCTCCGAGGCGGTCGAGGACGCTCTGTCCCGCGACGGTTACCGTTACGTCCTGGGCTCGGTCCTCAATCAGGTCCTCCTGCACCAGTCCGTCATCGGCCTCGAGACCATGACTGCCCTCAAGAAATACGGCATCAAGCCCGACATGATCATCGGCTGTGCCGGAGGCGGGTCCAACCTGGGTGGTCTCATTTCCCCCTTCATGGGCGAAAAGCTTCGCGGAGAAGCGGACTATGACATCGTCGCCGTCGAGCCCGCGTCCTGCCCTTCCCTCACACGCGGCAAGTACGCCTACGATTTCTGCGATACCGGCAAGGTCTGCCCGCTGGCCAAGATGTACACCCTGGGCTCCGGCTTCATTCCGTCTCCCAACCATGCAGGCGGTCTCCGCTACCACGGCATGAGCCCCATCATCTCCGAGCTCTACGACCAGGGCCTGATGCGCGCCATCAGCGTCGAGCAGACCGCTGTCTTCGAGGCAGCTGAGCTCTTCGCCCGGGTCGAAGGCATCCTGCCCGCCCCGGAGAGCAGCCACGCCATCCGCGCCGCCATCGACGAGGCCCTTCGCTGCAAGGAGACCGGCGAGGAGAAGACCATCGTCTTCGGCCTGACCGGCACCGGCTACTTCGACATGGTGGCCTACGAGAAGTTCAACAACGGCGAGATGAACGACTACATCCCCACCGACGAGGACCTGCAGCCTGGCTTCGATTCCCTGCCTAAGATTTAAGCTTGGCGGGGATTGGGAAAATGGGAATCAGGGACGGTTCCTTTTCCCACTTTTCAGAGAGGAAAAGGGAGAAAATGGGAATCAGGGACGGTTCCTTTTCCCACTTTTCCTGAAATGAAAAGGGGGAAAAGGAACCGTCCCTGATTCCCATTTTCTCCCTTTCCCTTCTGCAAAGTGGGAAAAGGAAACGTCCCTGATTCCCATTTTCCCGCCAGCTGCCCGC
>CAMONF010000239.1 GCA_946620335.1 uncultured Clostridia bacterium | reverse complement strand
TACTAAAATCTCAGGCGCCATATGTCCAAAACATGGGATCTGAAATTGCCCATGTCCATTGGACGGAGAACACGAATCATAACTGGCCAAAAAAGTCCCCAACTAAAATCGCTTGTGTCCTTGACAAGGGGTACAATTCACTACCTTCACGGAACGGAATTATAATATCCCGGCAGAGGAAGATCCTCTGCCGGTTTTTGTACTGTTTGCAGGATTTTTTCAGGCACTGAAGGGTCGGATCCACAGGTGAGGCTGGTCAGGGTCTCTAAGAGAGCGGCTTCGACAGCATCTGCGGAAAGCTGGGAGACCTGTCTGAAGCGTGTGCAGGGAAGCCCCTGGAAAAGGCGGGCTTCCGGGGTTCCGCCGGAAAGGTCCAGAACAGCGTCGAAGTGCACGCCGGTGAGGGCGCGGTGACGTTCCGTGCCGAGGTAGCGGTCTGTCGGCCGCCCGGCCGCGAGCAGGACCAGGTCCGTGGTCCGGCAGAAGGGTTCACCGAGGAAGGCGAAGAGCCGGATGCCGTCCGGCAGGGCATTCAGGACGTCCGGGAAGGCTGCCTGGGCGGCACGGGAGATGCCAAGGTAGAGGAGGGCATTGGTTTCATTTTCCATCAAATGTGCGGCCCGGTTTGTCAGGACCTGCAGGGCCTGCCTGTCTTTTACACAGCCCGCGTAGAGGAGGATCAGAGGCCGTTTCTTAGCGGGTGCGACAAGGACTTCCGTCGGAGCCTTCCGCTCGATGAACCATCCGGCAAGGCGGTCGGAGGCATCAGGCCCGTCCCAAGGGCAGTAGGCTGCCATGAAAGCGGTATCGTCGTAGTCTTTTTCGGACCGCATCGCTGCGAGCAGGTCGTCAGGCGTTTTCACGCAGGGGAAGGGGAGATGGGCAGGGAGGTCATACAGACCGCGGGTCGCCAGGTAGGTCTCCTCGTCGTAGGTGTAACGCACGATCTTGCGCCTTGTGCAGGCGAAATCGAAAAAGACGCTGGAGTAGTCCGTGACCAGGGTATCGGCGGCGTTCAGGAACTCGTAGGTCTCGACGTCTTCCGGCCAGGGGCGGATATGGCGGAAAGAGAGCTTCAGGTCCTTCATGGCCGCAAGAAAATAATTGTGGATCTTGACAAAGAGGACTTCGTCTTCAGCCATAGTGCTGTCCAGGCGAGTGAAGGTGTCCGTGAGGAACTGCAGGTGGTCAATGCCTCCCTCCCTGGCCTCGCGCCAGGTGGGCAGGTAGGCCCATACCTTTTTCCCGGCCAGACCGTAGCGGGCTCGGGTCAGGTCCCGGCTCCCGGTATCAAAAAAGATGCTGTTCCTCGGATAGCCGGCAAGGACCATATTTCCCCGGTACAGCCCGTCCAGACAGTAGGCACCGGCCATGACGTCCCGGCAGAAAACGCTGGGGAAGAGGAGCATGTCAGCCATAAAGAAGTTCCGCTGCATGTTGTCGGATGCAAGCCGGTAGGAAGGGGTGTCGATGCCCATCCGCTTATAGGGAGTACCGTGCCAGGTATTCAGGATAAATTGCCCTTTGCGGGGAATAAAGCCGTTGGGAAAGGTGACGTCCGTAAGAAGATATCCTGCCGTCTCCATTTCCCGGAGGCCGTCCAGCTTCACGCTGTCGACCAGGCGGACATCGTCAAAGCCGTAGGTGTCCAGCATTTTTCTTATGCGCACGAAGCCCTGCCCCCTGGCGCCGGCCACAAAAGTGAACCGATCGCCGTAGAGAGCGCGGATGGAGAGCATGAGGCGCAGGAGGTTGCCGGCCAGTTCGCTGCCCTCGCGCCCCAGGACGAAAATTTTTGTTTCATCGAGGGGCTGGAGGAGAAAGCGTCCGCACACAACGGACATCCTGACGCTTCGGACCAGGGGGCGGGTCTTTGATTTGAAAGATCGAACAGCGCTTTTTGCGAGGTGCGCGGGTGAAAGAGATTTCATACATTTCCTCCTGGAAATGAAAACAATCGGCGGCAGAAATCCGAAGAATTATTGAACAGTTATTTCACGAGCTCCAGGAAGGCCTTGAGACAATCTTCGTTGTAATGGTCATAGTCCATGCGGACAGGGTGGACCTTACCTGCCATAAAGTCCTCCATCCCTTCGAGGAGCCCTTCGACTGAGCAATCGACCAAAGTGCCGTCCCATTTTTCCATGAATTCCCTGGATCCCCGTGTGGCGGCCGCAATGGCCGGGATGCCGAGGCACCCGGCCTCGGCCAGGACCATGGGCTGGCCTTCGTAGCTGGACGCAAGGATAAAGAGGTCACAGCGGGAGAGGATGGGCATGGGATTTGAAATTGACCGGATGAGGCAGAGGTCCCCGACCGCAGGTGAGGAGGTGAAGCGGGCCCGCGTCTCCTCATAGAGCTCCCCGTATCCGCCAATGACCGTGAGTCCCGTGCCGGGATGGGTCTCCCTGAAGCGCTCGAAGGCTTCGAGGATCATGGCATGATTCTTCTCGGGGGAAAAACGGCCGATGGTTATGAGGTTCAGGCTGTGACCTGCCAGGAAAGCGTCAATCGTATCCCAACCGGTGAGTGTGACGTCTGTGTCGGGGTCGGGAGAAATGGGCAGTTTCGCCCGCTCACGGATTCCTGCAAAATCGTGGCAGTTGGGCACGACGCGGATATCAGGGCCTTCCCCTGCCAGGGCGCGGGTCGGCCCGATGAGCGCTTCCGAGACCACTGCGATATGGTCAAAGGTAGTGTAGGCTTCCCTGTGAGACGGCAGGTGCTGCCGGCCCTTCTGGGCAATCTCCCGGACCAGGTCATTGTGGACAAAAATGGTTTTTTTGCCCGCCATCCGTCCCATGAGCCCCATCATATAGCGCCCGTATCCATCAAAATGAATGACCGCGTCGAATGTGATTCCCGGGAGAACACGCGTCAGCTCTCTGGAAAAAATCCTGCGGATTGTTTTCAGGACTGCAGGCGTGTCCCGCTTCCTTACGTAATACTCGATGGCGGCAGGCATCTCCGTCAGCGTCATGGAGGGCAGGTCACGAATGTCGATCAATCCGGTGATGGCAAAGTCGGTCAGGTCCGGGTATGGTACATTATCCTTCAGGTTTAAGGTGCAAAGATAGGCGTCCGTATCATCCGGAAGGAAACCCAACAGGTTCTTAAGACTGGAGGTAATCCCGTTTCTTTGAAGGGGGCCGGCATAAAAGAGGAGGCGCTTTCTGTCAGCAGGATAGGAGCAGGCGGAGGGCAGACTGTCAGGATCCTCCAGGAGGCCTTTAGAAAGGTCGGCTGTTCCTATAGAGGATGTATCGACGATTTTTCCCCTGTATATGCCTCTGAGGCCGTAGATCACGGCCAGAGCGGCCGCTGTATCCTGGTCAGGGACCAGAATGACCTGCGAATGGAAGAAGGTCCTTTGTCGCCTGTCAAAAGGAAACGCAGCAGGGGAAGCCGCCTCTTTCTTCAGTCTTTTGCCAAATACACTGACAACCTTTTGCCCGGAGGCAGGCACGAACGCTTCCGGCAGTGGAACGGATGTGAGAATCAGTCGGCTTTGAGTCAAGGCTCTGCGTCCGGCCTGCGATGAGGCGGATACTGCCCTGGCGCCGGGAAAGCGCTCAGCGACAGTGGCGCATGGCTTTTTTGTTACCGCCAGCGTGATTCCCGACGAAAGCAGTTCGCGTAGCGCTCCGTCATATGCCACTGCGCCGGACAGGTTTTTTCGACCTGCCCTTTGAAAAAGTCCGGGAACCCTCCGCTTAGGTATTACATGGGAGGATTTAGTCATATCGACGGCCTTTTCGTAGCTGGTCAGGCATTCCATGACTTCAATCAGAAAGGCATCCTGCTCCTTTTCCCCGGAAAAAAATACGCAGATCCCCCCGGAGGCAGGACTTCTGCGGGCGGCTTTCGACGTATAGTAGGTCGCTGCGGCTGTAAGGCGGAGCGTACGTGCGGTTTTCCTGATTTTATCTGACATTGGTTCCCGCTCCTGAATTATTTTTATCCTAGTATAGCTTTTATCACGGGCTAATGCAAGATGCTCCCATTTGACACAGCGTCAGGTGGTCCTGGCGTCAACAAAAAAAGGACTGCTCTGTTTGACGGCAAATGAATACATCCGGCAATCAGAGCAGCCCCTGATGGTGCTTCTTCTATAAAAATGGGTCCGGAAAAGGCGGATCAGACCTATCTTGGTACCACGAGGCATCCGGCCTTCCCATGGGCCATCTTTGAGGCCGTCAGATGAGGTAGCTCAGACTCATCTCGGTTTCGATGAGCTCCTGTTCAGCCTCTGCGATCTTTGCCTGGAGGAAACGGCGCTTCCGAAGCGCGGCATTGTGCCTGCGTTTACGCTCTGTCCGCACATGGGAAATGTAGACAAAACAGAAGATGACGCCTGTGCCAAGAAGAATGAAGGGAATCCGGGCCTGCAGGAGTCCGGTCGCTGCCCGCCTGACTGCGGAAGAGGCACCTTCGGCCAGCCTCAGCAGGAGGGCGCCGGGATCGTGGACGAGCATGTCTGCAGCTTCTCCAATGGTCAATAAAGCGTCTATGACAGCCGGCATTTCGTCCGCTGCCCTGGCAGCTGCGGAATCGGCCGTGATCAGGGCGTCCGGATTGGGTGTGATGGTGGCTGCATCAGTATCAGAAGCCTTCTGGGGCCGCTCTGAGAGGACCTGTTCCACACTGCCCGTCGGAATCGGGGCTGCCGGAGCTGCCTGACCGGATCCAGGGGCGGTGTAATTGATGTTGATGGTATGGTCTTCCTGTATATTGGAAAAGGTGTAGTTATCCGCGAAGGCTTCATAGTCCACGCTTTTTCCGTCAACCAGAATGGAAGTCAGCTGGAAACCCGGATAAGGCTCGTAGCCGATGGTATAGTCCTCTCCGCGGAGCACCCTTTCGGATGCCAGGGTCGCGGAGCCGTTGGCGATGGACACGCTGATCGTGAAGTAGTAGGGGACCGTGGAGCGATAGATCCTGAGCTCACGGGAGTTATCCTTCTTGAATAAATTGACGGCCATCAGGAAGATACCTGGTTCTGTCTCGCAGATGGCCTCTCCCTCGATCCGCTCGTTTTTCCCGAGGGAAATATCCAGTGGGACAGTGAAAAGCTTGCTGTCGCGGGATAAGGAATGAATATTGACAAAATCGCCGATGCCCATGCCAATCGTACAGGGCGGTGTCAGGATATAATCCCCTCTCAGGCAGATGTCCTGGTAATAGGTGCCGGGAGAATTGTCCGGTGCGGCATGGGTCTCGATTACCTTGAAACGGCTGTCCATGATCACCAGTTTCTTCTTGGAGCCTTTGGTGGCAAGGACCGCGTACCTGTCAGCACCGGGATCATAATCTATGGCCCGGATCAGATGACCCGGAAGGATCTTGCGTGTCTCAACGTACTCCAGTGTGTGGGGGTTCATGACGAAGACGCAGCCGCGGGATTTTTGCCCGTTGTTAAAGTAAGGGGCGACCAGTATTTCGTCTGTATTGGGATTCCAGGTCATGCCGTTGGCGTGCTCATAATCGAAATTTTCGACGCGCTTTGCCAAAGAGTACTGCTCCACAGGATTGCCCGCTGCATCGTGATCATAACGGTAATACGCGGAGACTACGTCCGGTATGGTCTCTGTCTTGGCTGTATTTTCGATGATGATAAGGTATTCATCGGTGACGCAGAAAGCCTGAATGCCGCCGCTCCGGGGATAAGCCAGGGAATCCTTCATGATGAAATCCCAGGAGATGTCGCTGAAGGCTTCGTCCCCCGTAAAGCTGGCCATGGCCGGCACGGCAGTGCCCGAAATGGAAGATATGACAGAGATGGTGACAAAAATGAGGGCAAGCAGACGCTTCCCCCGCAAGAACGGATCGCAGATATGCCTTTTCATGTAATACTCCCCTTAGGCGCATTTCCCACACGCGCCGTACTTATAAACTCCCAACGGCCATTATACTACATTTCCGTGAACTATGGTAGACATAAAAAATTAAAAAGATTATAGGATATGCCCTTTTTGATACTCTGATACAGTTTGACAATGGGGAACGGAAAAGATATAATAAGCGTTAACCTGCCTAATAAGCAGGTCTTGTGTCGTGCCATAAGGCCTGGTGCATGCGGCCAGACCAGACATCCGCCGGGTGATCTGTTCCGGAGCGGCTGCCCCGGTGAACCTGAGAACGACCATCCCGCCGGGCAGTCAGCGCATCTTTTGGGATTCTGTCCCTGAAGGGCTACTTTCGCGAAAATGAGAACAACCGTCCCTTGCGGACGGTCTTTAAGGAGCGCTATGGAACCTGTCACCGTCTGCATCGTCATAGTTTTTGCGCTCCCTGCGCTGGTCGGCGTGCTGGCTCAGCTTGCCGCAGGCAGTGTGCCGCATCCCCTGACAGCTGTGACGGCCGGGACACTGGTCATCTGGGCGGTCATGGAGGTCTGCCTCGTGCCGTTGATCAAGATCGGTGCTTCCTTCCGTGGGAGCATTCTGGTCGTTTGGACGGCGGCGGCGCTCGTCACAGTCCTGCTGGCTCTGGCCGCCGGACATCGTTTCCTGGATGATCGGAAAAAGAAAAGGCGGGCGATGAGAGGGAAAAACAAGCCCGATGCCTCTTCGCAGAGTACGGTCGTGGCGGAACCGTTGACCGCGAAGGCCTCTTCGGAAGTGAACGGGGCAACCATGATGAGAGCGGCAGCCTCTTCTGAGACGCCTGCTGCAGCCATGAAGACGGTTGTGCAGCCCGCTCCTCAGGCAGATGGATCTGTGACGCCGGCGGCAGGTCCGCAGGAAACTGACGCACCGCAAAAAGTGCAGAGGAGAAGCCTCTCAGACCGGGTATATGATCTCATTTTTCTGATACCGCTGGTCCTGGTCCTCATCATGGTCCTGCGGGGGACGGCTCTTTACACGCATGCAGATAATGACGACACCAGGTTCGTCGTGAACGCGGTGGACATGGTCCGCACAGATACGCTGCTGCGCACGAATCCTGCCACGGGGAATCCGATCCAGGAACCCTTTGGCGAGCTGAAGAAAGACGCCATCGCACCATGGGCATTTTATATTGCCATGCTCTCGGAGATGACAGGAGTGAAGGCGGCGGCCATCGCTCACACCTACCTGCCTGTCATGATCATGCTTATCATCACCTGCGCTCTATTTGCTCTGGGCAGAACGCTGTTCGATAAGGAGCGGTGGAAGATTTATGTCTTCATCACCATATGCTGGCTGGTCAATCTTTTTGGTTACTATTCGGTATACAGCGCCGAAGCCTTCGTCATGGGCCGACTGTGGCAGGGAAAGGCCGTTCTGGCGGGCTTCGGGATTCCGGTTCTCCTGGAATTATTATTCCGGATCTATCGTGAGCCGGCGCTGCACATACATTACATTAGGCTTGCGGTCGCGGTGACCGGTCTGGCCCTGCTCTCCTCCCAGAGCATCGTCCTGACCTCTGTTGCTGCCGCCTTCTTCGCGTTGGTCTACGCCATCGCGCTGAGAAAGCCATCGATTCTTTTTAAAATGGGAGCCGCCTGTGTTCCCAATCTCATTTTGCTGGCGGTCTATGCCTTGACGTGACCGCCGCGAGGTCTATATGGAAAAAAGGGAAAAGCTGCAGTATGTTATTCTCTTTCTTTCGGACGCGTTCTGCCTGGCAGCCGCCTTTGCGCTGGCCTGGTGGGTCTGCCGCCTGATCGGCAAGACACCCCGGACCAGACCGGGCGAGGTGCAGAGCTATATCCTGATGATCAGCATTTCCTACCTGTGCGGATTCCTCTTTGTGAACCGCACCCGGGATTTCTGGCGCAGGAATACGAGAGAAGAGTTCATGAACTGTGTCAAGTCCATACTCTTTATGGGGGCCATCATGTCCATGCTCCTCATTCTGAGCAGGTCCGGCTTTACAAGGGGGCGCTATCTCTTTGTGCTCCTTGTCATTTTGGCCGTCATGATGGAATTCGGCGCCAGGTGCGCCATCAAGAAATGGCTCCAGACTTATTTTTACAGGCTCAACTATGCCTCCATGGTGGCGGGGATCGGCACCGTAGGCCGTGTGGAGGAGCTGATTGCGGAGCTTAAGAGAGACTTTTCTAAGAAAATCCAGGGTGTTGTCATTTTCGGAATCGGCCATGGGCTTACGGTGGTCGATCACGTCCCGGTGGTGGGCAGCCAGGATGACTTCATGGACTGGGTCAAGTCAGTCCCGCTGGATGAAGTGTACGTCAACGTTCCCTCCTCCTACACGGAGGAAATGATGCCCTTTATCAACGAGATGGAGAGCATGGGACTGGATGTCCACATGAATGTGCCGATCCTGGAGCTCTACCTGAGCGACGGACGCGCGGGCACGCCCCATATCCAGAAGGAGCTGGAGACGGTGGCGGGGATCCCCTTCGTCACCCTGTCTGAGGCTCATCACTCCTTCGACATGATGGTCATCAAGCGGATCATGGATATCGTGGGCTCGATCATCGGCATTATCATATCGATTCCGGTCATCGCCCTGGTGGCCATCCCGCTCAAGCTCGAAAGCCCGGGTCCCCTTTTCTTCAAGCAGATCCGGGTAGGCCTCAACGGCCGTGAGTTCAGGATCTACAAGCTTCGCAGCATGTACAAGGACGCGGAGCAGCGGAAGAAGGAGCTGATGGCCAGAAACAAAATGTCCGGGCAGATGTTCAAGGTGGACAACGATCCGCGGATCACCCATGTGGGCCGTTTCATCCGCCGGACCAGCATCGATGAGCTGCCCCAGTTCCTCAACGTCCTGATTGGGGACATGAGCCTGGTGGGCACCCGCCCGCCGACGAAGGACGAATACAAACGCTACGAGAGCAGACACTTAAGGCGCCTGTCCATGAAGCCCGGAATTACGGGACTGTGGCAGATCAGCGGACGAAGCAACATCCGGGATTTCGAGAAAGTCGTAGAGTATGATACCCGCTATATCGACAACTGGTCGATCTGGCTCGATATACGCATCCTGCTGAAGACGGTGCAGGTCGTCATCACCGGCAGGGGAGCGGAGTAAGGAGGTAGCTTA
>CAMONF010000238.1 GCA_946620335.1 uncultured Clostridia bacterium | reverse complement strand
CTGCCTGTTCCTTCTCTGCGCGCAGGATCCTGTTCTCGGCCCGGAGTTTCTCCAGCTCAGACATTTCTTCGAACGGCTTTGATCTGCCGCGCCTGTCCTGAAGGGCATCTATCCCATCGGTTTCATACTTGACGGTATAGCTTCGTGCCTGCTGATAGGACACACCAAATTTAGCGGCCGTTTCAGCATAATTATGGTCATGTGCAATGCAGTATTGAACAATTTCCACCCGATCATCAAAGGTGGTCTTTCTTCCTTTGGTCATGATAGCGATTCCCCCTGTTCCGGAAGCTTTCAGTTCTTCATGACCATTATACTTCTTTATCCAGTTTATTAGTTTACTTCTTGCTCTGATTCCGTAGCGTTGACAGATTTCCTGCTGAGAACCTCTCCCGCTAAGGTAGTCCATCACTGCCTGTTTCTTCAGTTCCTTAGAATAGAACTTACACTTAGTAACATGAAAAGCACCTTCGCCATCGCTCTTATAGATAGATATCCATTGCTGTATGGAGGATTGCCTGACCCCCAGCCTGTCAGCAGCATGGACTTGTGTTTCTTTACCATCCAGTATTCGATGTACGGTCAGTAGCTTTTCTTCTGGTTCGATCTTAAACTTAGACATAAAATGCCCCCTTCAAGGCAGAACAAGATTTTATTATTTCTCTTGTCTACCTTGAAGGGAGCATATCAAAACCAAATTTTGCGTAAAAAGGACCGTCCCTCTGTCTCAAACCGTCCCTGATTCCCATTTTTCTCAGCCCTTCTTGTTTTCCTGGTTCCCATTCAGCCTCAAAAGTGATACAATAGCCCTATCGCTGTCAAGGTCCGGAGAGCGGACCTTAGTTTGGGGGATTATCCTATGAGTGTCATTCTTTTCTTGCTCTGGATCATCCTGAACGGTCGGATCACGGTGGAGATCCTGGCCTTCGGTGTGGTGATAACCGGAGCTGTTTTTCTGTTTCTTGTCAAGGTCCTCGGCTATTCGGTGAGCGCGGAAGGGAAGATCCTGAAGAGCCTGCCGATGATCATTCTCTACGTCCTGAATTTGATTGTGGAGCTTTTCAAGGCGGCCATCCAGGTCCTCATGATTGCCTTCAGCCCCTCAGGAAAGCCTGAACCGGTGCTCATCGAGATGCATTCGGGGCTTAAGAGCCATTTCCTCAACGTGGTCCTGGCCAACTCCATCACGCTGACGCCCGGCACCTACACGGTATTCCTGGAGGGCGACAGGCTGGTCATCCACTGCCTGCGGAAGGAGTTCGCCAATGGCATGGGCGATTCCACCTTTATCCACCTTCTCCGCCGTTTCGAATGACCTGCCGCGAAGATTCCCAGTAAGGAGCTTGTCATGACTTTGGAAAATGCATACACACTGCTGTACTCCGGCGCCCTGATCTACCTGGCCGTCCTCATGGCTGTCATGATGGTCAGGTCCATCATAGGGCCCCGGATCACCGACAGGATCCTGGCGGTCAATATGATTTCCACCATGGTGGTCGCCTCCATCGTGATCCTGTCCCGCTTTCTGGAAGAGGGATACCTCATCGACGTCGCCCTGATCTACGTTATGATCAGCTTCGTCTCCATCCTCATCATGTGCGCCGTCTACATCCGCAGAGACCGGCCGAAGAAGGAGACGGGAAAGAAAAAGAAGGAGAGGAGGAAAAAAAAATGACAATTGCCTGGATCAGATTCGCCCTCACGGCCGTGGCGATTGTCCTTGGCCTCATTTCCTTCACGGGCGCTGTCATCGGCAACTGGCGGTTCGGCTTTATCATGAACCGGATGCACGCCGCCGGCATCGGCGATACCATGGCCCTCTTCCTTGTGACGGCGGGCATTATCATCTCCTCCGTTTCGGGGATGGATATTCTGAAGCTCATTATGCTGGTGGCCTTCTTGTGGACGACCTCCCCGGTCAGCTCCCATTTCCTGTCCCAGCTGGAATATTATACAAATCCGCGTCTTGACGACGAGGTGGAAAGGAGGGACCGCAATGGCAGTGACGGAAATATTTAAGATCCTCATCATGATCGTCATGATCGTATGCGCCATCGCCACCAACCTGACCAAAAAGCTCCTGACCACGGTCATCATCTTCATGTCCTACAGCTCCCTCATGTGTATCCTATGGGTCCTGCTGGAATCCCCGGACCTGGCCATCACGGAGGCGGCCGTCGGCGCCGGCGTGTCCACCATCCTCTTTCTGGTGACCCTCAAGAAGCTGGGCCAGCTGGACGAGCGGGACGCGGAAGAGGAGGCAGGCCATGAATGAGAAGTTTTTGAAGTGGCTGGACGGGGACGACGCATACTTTGACCAGGTCCTGGACAGCTCCATGGAGGGCGTGCCCAGCCGGGAGACGCTGAAGGCGGAACGCAGGGCCATCACGAACGCCATTGTCCACAGCCCCCGCAGCCGGCGGGCAGTTGCGGCCGGCAGCCGCACCCTCCGGTACCTCTACTACGTGGTCGCGGTCCTCAGCGCAGTGATCCTCATCGGCGTCCTTCTCTACTGCGTGTCGGGTCTGCCGCGGTATGGGCAGGAGAATGTCCGTGCCGACGAGGTGGTGGAGCGGTATGTGGAGCACGGTCTCGAGGAGACCGGCGCCGTCAACGTAGTGGCCGGCATGATATTGGACTACCGCGCCTTCGATACCCTGGGCGAGTCCCATGTCCTTTTTACGGCTCTCATCTGCGTGATGATCCTTCTCCGGCGGGACAGGAAGAATATGGATTCCCGGCTGGAGGACTACTATCGGGTCGTCCAGGACAGATACTTTGACACATCCGGGGACGAGATCCTACAGGGGGTGGGCCTCATCCTGGTCCCCTGCATCTTCCTCTTCGGCATCTACATTCTGCTGAACGGCCATCTCTCGCCGGGCGGCGGCTTCTCCGGCGGGGCGGTCATGGGCGCAGGCATGATCATTTTCTGCAGCGCCTGCGGCTTTGAACGGGTGGACAGATTCTTCACCCTGAAGCTCTCGAGCTGGATCACCTTCGCGGCCCTTTCCTTTTACAGCTTTGCCAAGGGGTACGTCTTCATCACAGGTGCCAACCACCTGGAGAACCACATCCCCAAGGGGACGCCGGGCGCCATCCTTTCCGCAGGCCTCATCCTGCCGCTCGATATAGCGGTGGGCATCGTCGTAGCCTGCACTATGTTCGGCTTTTACTCCCTCTTCCGGCGCGGCAGCATCGGCGGGAACTGAATCTGGCGGAGGAATACTATGATACATAATCTATTGTCCAACTATGTGGAGGCCGGCGCCATCGTTCTTTTCGGCATCGGCTTCACCATGCTTTTATTTCACAAGAACCTGATCAAGAAGCTGATCGGGATGAACATCATGGACACGGGAGTCTTTCTCTTCCTGGCATCCATGGGGTACATTTCCGGCAGGAAGGCGCCCATCATCGCGAACGGCGTGACGGATATGGAGGCCTACATCAACCCGGTCCCGGCCGGCCTGGTCCTGACCGGAATCGTCGTGTCGGTGTCCGTGACGGCGGTCATGCTCGCCCTGAGCGTCCGCCTCTACAAGCGCTACCACACGCTGGATCTAGACGACGTCTATGCGCTCTCCGTGCATATCAATGAAGACCGGTGACAGGGAGGGATAGAGATGCCGTTTGTCTGGAATTTTCCGCTTTTCACCATCGTGCTCTGCCTTTTTTCCGGCGTTCTGTGCATGATGCTGAGGGGCCGGACCGCCAGGAATTATACCATTGTCCTGGAAGCGGTCCTCATCGTCATGGTATCGGCGGTGCTCTGGTACACCTATACCGCCGGCAGCGCCTTCACCTACTCCATGGGCGAGTTTCCGGCGCCCTGGGGAAATGAAATCCGCGCCGGATGCCTGGAGGCCCTGATCGCCCTCGCTTTCCTCATCGTCATGCTCTGCTCGGTCATCGGCGGCTGGCGCTTCACCGCCCTCGACATCGACGAGAGCAAGATCAACCTCTACTTCAGTATTCTGAACCTCATGACCGCCGCCCTCATGGCCATGGCCTGGACCAACGATATCTTCACCGGCTACGTCTTCGTGGAGATCCTGACCCTGACCAGCTGCGGTGTCCTCATCGCCAGGGAGATCGGCCGGACCACACTGGCCGCGGTCCGGTACATGATCCTGAACCTTCTGGGATCCGGCCTCTTTCTCCTGGGCGTGGTCCTTCTCTATGACCTGACCGGAAACCTCCTCATGGTCCCCATGCACGAGGCCATCGAAGAACTCTGGGCGGCAGGGCAGGGCATTGCGCCACTGACGCTGGCCATGGGAATCATCACCATCGGCCTGGGCATCAAGAGCGGCCTTTTCCCCTTCCACTACTGGATGCCGGACACCTACGGCATGGCGACGCCCACATCGGGCGCGGTCCTGTCCTCTCTGGTGTCCAAGAGCTACATCTTCCTCCTCATCAAGATCGTCTGGAGGGTGGTGGGCCTCGACATCTGGCGTGAGATGCCCGTGGCCAGGATCCTCTTCGTGCTGGGCATCTGCGGCATGGTGGCGGGCTCCATGTCTGCCATCCGCGTGAACAACATCAACAGCATGGTCGCTTTCTCCTCGGCAGCCCAGATCGGTTACATCTACATGGGCATCGGGCTGGGCGGACCGGCCGGCTTTACAGCTGCGATCTTCCACATCCTGGGACATGCGGTGACCAAATCCCTGCTCTTTCTCACGACGCCCCGCCTGGCGGAGGTGTCCGGGGACAGCCTGCGGTTCAAGGACCTTCAGGGCTCCGGCTACCGGGCCCCGGAGTCGGGTGCCTTCTTCATGCTGGCGGCCCTCTCCATGATCGGCATTCCCATTTTCGCAGGCTTCTCCTCCAAAATCCTCTTCGGTATCGCGGCGGCGGACGAGGGAGGATGGCGGTTCTTCGTGATCATGCTGGCCCTGGCCTTCAGTACACTGCTCAACATTCTGTATTTCCTGCGGACCGTGATCCGGATCTACACCGAACGGGGAAGCACTCTGACAAGGCCTGTCATCGATATGCCCGGCGGCGTCAAATGGGATTACGTGCTGCCGGCAGCCGTCCTCACGCTGGCCAACCTCTTCCTGGGGCTTTTCTCCTGGGCAGCGGTGGATGTCATTGAAAAGGGATTGGGAATGTTCTTCTGACCATACTGACTTGGGAGGATCATATGTTATTTCTTGCTATCATACTTATTCCGATGATCGCCGGGACCGCGGTCTCACTTATGAAGAACTGGAATACCCGGACGAAGCATGTCGGGTACGTGGTCGTGATGGCGGTGACCGATTTGCTGGCCATTTCCTGCATGGCCGCCCGCGGCAGCGCGAGGATCATCAGCTTCGGGGAGAATGTGGACCTGTATTTCTCCCTTGACGGCTACGGCGTCCTCTTCATGGCCATGGTCATGATCATGTACACCTGCGTCCTCTTCTACAGCTTCGAGTACATGAAGATGGAAGAGCGGGAGGAGGTCTTCTACGCCTTCTACTTCATCTCCTACGGTGCCATGCTGGGCGTCTGCATGTGCGGCAACCTGGTCAGCATGTATCTCTTCTTCGAGCTGGCCACCCTCTCCACCGTGCCGCTCGTTCTCCACGAGATGACCAAGGAGTCGATCGCTGCGGCCCTCAAGTACCTGTTCTATTCCGTCGGCGGCGCTTTCATGGGCCTTCTGGCCGTCTTCTTCGTCTACTACTACGGCAGCGGCACCAGGGACTTTGTCCCGGGCGGCTTCCTGGATACGGCCATGGCCGCCGGACATGAGAAGCTCCTTCTGGCTATGATCTTCATCGGCATCGTGGGCTTCGGCACCAAGGCCGGTATGTATCCCATGCACGGCTGGCTGCCCGCGGCCCATCCGCTGGCCCCGGCCCCGGCCTCGGCCCTCCTGTCCGGCATCATCACCAAGGCCGGTATCATGGTCGTGATCCGTATGATCTACTTCTCTGTGGGTCCCGACTTCATCCGCGGCACCTGGGTCCAGACGGCCTGGATGTGCCTGGCCATGCTGACCATCCTCATGGGCTCTACCATGGCCTTCCGCGAGAAGAACCTCAAGAAGCGGCTGGCCTATTCCTCCATCAGCCAGCTGTCCTACCTCATGCTGGCCCTCTCGGTCCTGTCGACGGACGGCCTGGCCGGCGGCCTGCTCCACCTTGTGCAGCACGCCGTTTCCAAGGGCACCCTCTTCCTCTGCGCCGGTGTCTTCATTTACAAGCTCCACGAGCGCAGCGCCGTGAAGCTCAAGGGGATCGGGAAGCAGATGCCCGTCACCGTCTGGTGCTTCATGATCGCCTCCCTCTCCCTGGTCGGCATCCCGCCCATGGGCGGCTTCGCCAGCAAGTGGTATATCGCCCAGGCGGCTCTGGGTGACGGACTCGGAGTCCTCTCCTTCCTGCCGCCCATCGTCCTGCTGATTTCCGCTCTGCTGACGGCCGGTTACCTTTTCCCCGTGGTGGTGGACGCCTTCTTCCCGGGCGAGGAATTCGACAGCTCCTCCCTCGAAAAATGCGAACCCACCGCCCTCATGACGGCTCCCATGATCGTCCTGTGCGCGGTGGCCCTGGCGGCCGGTCTCTTCGCAGCCCCGCTGGCATCCACCTTCATGGCCTGGGGGGCCGGAATCTGATCAATGGATGGACCGGGAACTGATCCGATTACATTTCCTCACTTCAATGTGTTCTGGAATCTCATGAAAATGAACACCGGACAAGAGCCGGTCGCGCTCAAAGAAACAGGTGGCTGATTTGACTCCTACATTAATCTGTTTATCAATACTTTTGCCCCTGGCGGGGGGCTTTGCCATCCTCGCCCTGGACGTGAAGGACGAACGCAGGCGGAACCTCCTGGTGGAGGTCGTCACCTGCCTGACCTCGGTCCTGGTCTGGATGGCCATCCTCTCGGGAGGACGGGAACCTTTCAAGGTCTACAGCTTCACACGCGGCTTTGACATCACCTTCCTGCCGGACGGCCTGGCCATGGTCTTTGCGGGCCTCATTGCCCTCATGTGGCCGGTGGTCGATCTCTATGCCTTCGAGTACATGGAGCACGCGGACCGCAAGAGCGGCTTCTTCGGTTTCTTCACCATGACCTACGGCATCACGCTGGGCGTGGCCTTCAGCGGCAACCTGGTGACATTGTACGTCTTCTTCGAAATGCTGACGCTGGTCACGGTTCCGTTGGTGTCCCACTATCAGGACCACGAAGGTCTCTACGCCGGCCGTCAGTATGCCCTGTACACCATGGGCGGCGCAGGACTTGCCTTCCTTGCCGTGGTCATGGCCACTGTAAATGGGCAGGCAGGCGCTTTCCTCTACGGCGGCTCCCTGAGCCCGGATGTGAGCCGGCAGCTCATGCTGGCCGTCTATCTCCTTGGCTTTTTCGGCTTCGGCGTCAAGGCCGCCATCTTCCCCTTCCACGAGTGGCTGGCCCCGGCCGGCGTCGCGCCCGGCCCGGTTTCCGCCCCTCTCCACGGCGTCGGCGGCGGGGACTCCGGCGGT
>CAMONF010000237.1 GCA_946620335.1 uncultured Clostridia bacterium | reverse complement strand
CGAGTACGAATAATTAAGGCTGTTGTCCCCTTACAAGCCTTTTGAACGTCCTGATGACACTCAAGCTGGAGCTGACGACATGACGCACTGAGGGCAAACACAACGACATAGCGAACCGATAATTAGCCTTGTAGCTACAGAAACGCTGTAGTTACAAGGCTTTTTCTATGTTCTGACGCCTTGACAAACCCATGTTTCGACCCTGACGTAACGCCATATTTCGGACCGTAAGGAGGCTCCAACGGGAATGTCAAAATGTTGCGAGATGACGTTAAGTGAGAGTGTTACGGGATATGGTGAAATTGGGAGAACAAAACTTGGGGAAATCAGGAGGATTGAAAAAATGTAGGAAAATTAATGGTTTTAGCAATTCACTTTACCATGGTACAGGGATTCCTGTTTCGTCATGACGAGCGCTAAAACATCTGTAACTTATTGGCCTGACTCCTTCGGAATTCCGCAGGCGTCATGCCGGTGCATTTTTTGAATACGGTCTGGAAGTATTGCTGGGAGGAAAAGCTGAGGGAGTTCGCGATTTCCGATAAGGATTGGTCGGTGGCCAGGAGCCTCATCTTTGCCTCCCTGATTTTTTCATCCGTGATGAACTGCCGGATCGTCATGCCGGTGTCCGCTGTGAAGGTATGGGACAGGTGGGAGACGCTTTTCCCGAGCCGCTCCGCGATATCCTCCACCCGGAGGGGCTCGTGGAGATGGGCCTGAACATCCTTCCGGATCTGGCCGGAGAGGGCGGACTGGTCTTTGTCCCTGATCATCATGGCGGCCTTATCGCAGAAATCAAGCAGCATCACGCCCAGGAGGGGATAGATCTGCAGAATGCTGTCACAGCGGTCCATCTGAGAGATATAGCGGTCAGACATGCTCAAGGCATACTCAAAATCGACGCCTGCCTGGTAGGCGGCTCTGGCCGCAAGAGTCGCGGCTGTGACGAAGGTGTACCGGGTGTTTCGCAGGGAGGAGTCTGACATGCGGCCTTCCGCTGCGTCTGAAAAACGGATATTGTAAAGGAGAGAGAGGAGTTCCGAATTATCTCCGCGCACGATCGCGGAAAGCATCTTGTTCTCGATGTCGCGGGAGTTATGGACGATGTATTCTTCCGATTCGTAGAGCCGTACTTTTTCCGGATCGAAAGATTCTTCTTTGTCCGTAGGCGAAGGCGCGGTGGTGATATCCGTGTCTCCGAGCGGGCATACAGGTGCCTCCGACTGGTTCAGCACACGATTCAGCAGGCGCAGCACGGAAAGAAAATGTGACTGTGTGATGACCGGCACCCTGCTGAAGTAGCTGCGAAGATCCTTTCTCAACTTTATGTCGAACTGCATGCTTTCTGTAAGCGCACGGAGCTCTTTTTCATGAAAGGTGACCGCCGGGACCGGACCGGCCAGGACCGTGTAGCCAGAGTCTTTTATGCGGACCATGCCGCAATAGTAGTCCTCCTTGTACAGGAACCCGATGGCTGCAGACGAGGACATATAGGGCCTGAGACAGGCTGAGGCGAGATTGACATCCATCCGCAGTGGACAAAAAGCGGTATGGATGTTTTCATTTTCCGCCAGGGAAAGGGGAACCATGGTCGACCGGTTAACAAGTCTCAGAAATTCCAGCAAATCATTCAGCTGATCGAACATAACCGTCCTCCAGGGATAAAAGAATTTATGATTATATGTTCACTGTAACATAAAATTATAATCTACAGCAAGTTATTGTTAGACGGTACGGCGGGAAATGAATACAATTGATATATCAACAGTGATTCCCCACAGAAGGAGAAAAGAGCATGAAAGACGCTAAAACTGAGAAACAGAACCCGGGAAATAAGCTGGGATTCGGCAAGATCCTTGTATGGCAGTCCAGACAGATCTCGCAGAGCGCGAACCTGATGGTCATGGGATATCTTACAATTTTCTGCACAGACATCCTGGGACTGCCGGTGCTGCTGGTCGGCACGCTGCTGCTCGCCAGCCGTCTGATCGACGGTGTGACGGACATCGTCGCCGGATATATTGTCGACAGAACGAATACCAAGCTGGGCCGCGGCCGCCCCTATGAGCTGGCCATCATTGGCCTGTGGGTCTGCACGATCCTGATGTTCTCCTGTCCTCAGGGCTGGGAAGTGCCCGTCAAGTGCGCATATGTCCTGGCTATGTATGCCTTCATCAACTCCATCTTCGCGACCTTCCTCAACGCTGCGCACACGCCCTACATGGTCCGTGCCTTCAATGACCAGGAGACCTATATCAAGCTGACCAGCTTCGGGGGCCTGATCACCATGCTTGCCGTCGTGGCCGTCAATGTCACCCTTCCGCTGCTCATGTCCAAGTACGGTACAACTGCAGGCGGGTGGCGCACCATGATCCTGATCTACGCCATTCCGATGATGACCATCGGCATCCTTCGTTTCCTCTTCATTCCTGAGAAATACGACGTGGACGCGACCACCGAGAAGATCAATTTCCACCATGTCTTCCAGGTCCTGAAGGGCAATCCCTATATTTACATCGTCGCCCTGATCCAGTTCGTCATGAACCTGGTCTCCGCCATGGGTATCGGCCAGTACTACTATACCTACATTGTCAAGAACATCTCCCTCATGAGCATTGCCAGCCTGGCGGCCGTCGTCGGCGTCGTGATCATGCCGTTCCTGCCGGCCCTGCTGAAGAAGACCTCCATCAAGAATCTGATCATCATCGGTTTCTTTGTCCAGGCCTTCGGCTGTGTGCTCTGCTGGTTCGCCAATGCGAATTTCCCGCTGCTTATGATCGGCGGTATTCTGGTCGGCGGCGGTGCCGTTCCCGCTAACATGCTGTCCGGCCTCATGATCATCGACTGCGCGGACTATAACGAGTGGAAGGGGCAGCCCCGTATGGAGGCGACATTGGGCGTCATCCCGGGCCTTGCCCAGAAGCTGGCCAGCGCCTTCGGTGCCTTCCTCCTGGGTGTATTCCTCTCCATCGGCGGCTATGTCAGCGGTACAGCTGAAGGCGTCCTGGTCGAACAGCCGGAATCTGCCATCCTCATGCTCCGCCTTCTCCAGAGCTTCATTCCGATGGCCTTCTATCTTCTGGCTGCCTTTGTGACCCGCTTTTATAAGCTTGACAAGCTTATGCCGAAGATCCGCCAGGAGAATGAGGAAAGACGCGCCGAGCGGAAGCGGGCTGGTGAGAATGTCGTCCCTGCAGAGTAAGAAGCTGCCATGAACCTGCCTGCAGGCTTATGCTGCATATATTTCTGATCAACAATTCAACTGACTGCCTTCAATGTATAACAGACATATAGGAAGAGAAGAGGAACCGGCTATGGAAAAAAAAGTATATTCGGTATGTGTCGACCCCCAGTTCGAACATCCCTATATCGACGCGGATGAGTGGCGGAACGAACCGGTCAGACACAGGTATGTACACGGCGGCTTTGAAGGAACGGAGACGAAGTTCTGCTTTTATTTCCCGGAGAAGGAAAGGTTTCAGAACAGGTTCTTCCAGTTCCTGATGCCCATGCAGGGACCGGAGACCAGCGCCCAGGGCCAGGAAGGCGAGGAGGACATGATCAGCTTCTCAGTCCTTCACGGCGCTTACTTCGTACAGACCAACCTCGGCGGCATTCTCAACGGCGGCGGTGACGAGACCCTGGTCTATCGCTGCTCCGCCCAGGCCGCGGAATATTCCAGAAAACTGGCCAGGGAAATGTACGGCTGCGGACGCCCCTACGGTTATGTATTCGGCGGCTCCGGCGGCGGTTTCAAGACGATCAGCTGCGCGGAGAACACCGAAGGCTATTGGGACGGCGCTGTTCCCTTCGTCATCGGCTCTTCCATGGCGATGCCAAATGTGTTCACGGTCCGCGCCCATGCCATGCGGCTCCTGCGGCATAAGATGAAGGAAATCGTGGACGCCATCGAGCCCGGCGGCTCCGGGGATCCTTATTCGGTCCTGAACGAGGAGGAGGCCGCTGCCTTCCGCGAGGCGGAAGCCATGGGCTTCCCCAGAGAGACCTGGTGTGTCTGGGAGACACTCGGCGAAGGCGCGCTGCCTGTCCTGTATCCTGCGGTCCCTGCCATCGATCCGACCTATTTTACGGATTTCTGGGAGAAGGAAGGGTACCTGGGCACAGAGCCCGGGAGCAGCGCTGGACGGGACAGGATCCAGCTGGAGACGACCGTCGCGGAGATCTTCCACCCGGAAATCGGCGTCGAAGGGGTCGCGGAAAGCATTGATGAAGGAAACTCTTACGGTGTGGACGAGGCCTGGAAGCACCAGTTCGGAAAGGCCGGTAGGATGCCGGTCCTGAGGCTCACCGACTTCCCTGAAGGAGATGTCTATACACGAGGGCTTGAACTCACCTTCCTGGACGGTGCACTTGCGGGAGAGACGATCAAGGCACTCTGGCTCGGATACACTCTTGTGACTGCCGAATCGGATATCAGCGGCAGGAACCTCGCCGCCATGCTCGAAAAGGTCCGCGCCGGGGACAAGGTAAGGCTGGACAACTCCAATTATCTGGCAGTACAGACCTATCACCGCCACCAGGTGCCCGGACAAGAATTCCACGCCTGGGATATCTTCCGCAATGAGGACGGCACCCCGAAATATCCGCAGCGCCAGGTCCTCGTTGCTCCGATCCTGGCCAAAGGCGGCGCCGGCGGTATCCAGGACGGCACACCCAGATGCAAGATGATCGTTCTGGAGAGCCATATGGACGAGAGCGCATTTCCCTGGCAGGCGGACTGGTACCGCCATAAGGTGATGGAGAACTTCGGTACCGATGGAAATGAGATCATGCGGCTCTATTATATGGAACACTGCATGCACACCGACTGCGAGGAAGGCAACGGCGGTGACCACGAGCATATCGTCAGCTACCTCGGCGCCCTGCGTCAGGCCTTCCTGGATCTGTCCGACTGGGTGGAGAGAGGCATCGAGCCTGCGGCCACCAGCGGCTATACCATGGATGGCGGCCAGGTCCTTCTCCCGAAGACTGCGAAGGAGAGAAGAGGCATACAGCCGGTCGTCAGTCTGACGGCCAGGGGCGCTGACGGCGCAAGGATCACTGTCCACGCCGGTGAGACCGTCCATTTCCGTGCGGACGTCGAGCTGCCGGCAGGGTCTGGTGCCCTGGAGGAAGTGACCTGGGGGATGGAAGACACGGGTGAGTTCACGCCAATGGGCGAGATGAGCGCGACCCAGTGGCTGGAAGACGGCACCGGCCGAGCTTATGCGGAAGCGGCCTATAATTACACAAGACCCGGTACTTATTTCCCTGTGGTCAAGGTGGCCTCCAACCGCACGCCTGGCGATTACTTCACCAGGATCCGCAACCAGGCCAGAATGCGGGTCGTCGTGACTGAATGATCGCGGAAGCTGGGGACATCATGACAGGAATCTCCTGACAAATGGGCAATAACGCAAACAACAGATACAATGATCCCTGCGCGTGGTCTGCGCAGGGATTTTTCATGCGCCTTGCGGCATACCCTATACGATTATTCAGATACCCAACAGAATTGTTTGCGAAGATTTCTTTTGAGTGCAATGTGCTTCTTGAAGGGGTTGAAGGAAATCAGTACTCTTCTGATTTTATGGCGAAAAAGGCCGATGGATCAACGATTATCCGTGAGTGTGTCTGGAGATTTAAACTTAACAAGCCATCCTACGCAAAGCTGTTGGACATCTCCCGCAATTACTGGCTGTCTCACGGCATTGAAGACTGGGGCATTGTGATCGAGAAGGAAAAAGGCGTCATCATGCCTGACTTTCAGGAGCGCGGTGCTCATGATTACAGGAAGGATGCCTGCCTGACGCTGGAAGAGTTTGAGCGGATTGTCGTGCGCTGTATTGCCTATTACAACGCCGAAAGAGTCATCAGTGATTATCCGTATACGGAGAAAATGATCCGGGAACAGGTGCGTCCGTATGCCTGTGATATCTGGAACTGGAAGGTTCAGGAGCCGGGAACAAATCTGATTGCGGCGACAGAAAAAGAGATCGTTCTCACGCTGCTCCCGCGTACGGAAGGAAAGTTTTCCCGCTATGGGCTCATTGTCAACAAACTACGCTATCACAGAGATGGATACAAAGAAGAATACCTCAGGGGCGGCAGCTGTGTTGTTGCTTATAATCCGGATGATGTCAGTCATGTATGGCGCAGGACCGATAACGGATCCCTATGCCGATCGCTTCTTTCCTTGAAGCTTATGACTTCTCCGGAAAAACCATCATCCCGTTTTGTTCCCACGGCGGCGGCAGATTTGGTCAGAGCCTGACGGCGATCGCGAAACTTGCCCCGGAAGCTGTTATAGGTGAAGGCCTGTCCGTCCATTATT
>CAMONF010000236.1 GCA_946620335.1 uncultured Clostridia bacterium | reverse complement strand
TATCACATGTCCGAGTACGTCGGGGACTTTTTCAAAGTCACAGAATTCTTCTCCGGCTGCACCAGCGACAACGTCGTCATGATCGTCGGGAGAAAGGAAGCCCGTCTCTGGACCGACGGCCGCTTCTTCATCTCCGCGGCCGCAGAGCTGGCCGGCAGCGGAATCGAGCTCATGAAGATGGGCGAGCCCGGCGTTCCCACTGTAAATGAATT
The DNA here is from genome assembly GCA_946620335.1 of uncultured Clostridia bacterium. GTDB lineage: Bacteria > Bacillota > Clostridia > Lachnospirales > Lachnospiraceae > Chordicoccus. The sequence continues at coordinate 6,179 of CAMONF010000236.1, read as the reverse complement.
CCTTACAAAGGACCTGGCAGAAGGGGATGTCCTGGCCTTCGACGGCCGCTGCGTGAGCGCCGTGGCCGGCAGCCATTACAAGGAGATCGCGGCGAAGAAGGGAGCATCCGTCAGGATGGACCTGGATCCCGCGGAGACCATCTGGACTGACCGCCCGGCCCTGGCCTCCCATCCGGTATACCTGATCTCCGACGAGCTCTCCGGCGCCTCCGCCGCCGAGAAGCTGACAAAGGTGAGAGAGAAGATGACCGGTGAAGGGGCAAAGACCCTGCTCCTCTCCAAGCTGGACGACATCTGCTGGCTCTTCAACGTCCGCGGCGACGACGTCCTCTGCAATCCGGTCGCCCTCACCTACGCTGTGATCGGCCTTGAGAGCGCCGACCTCTTCATCCAGGCCTCCGAGCGGACAGAGGAATTCGACGCTTACGCCGCAGACCTCGGCCTCACGCTTCACGAGTATGACGACATAGCCGATTTCCTGAAAAAAGCGCCCATCGCCACTCCCATCATGGCAGAGCGGAAGAGCGTGTCAGCCCTCCTCTATGAGCTGGCCGGAGAGCGCGGGCAGCTCATCGACAAGCCGAGCCCCACGGAGCTCATGAAAGCCATGAAGAACCCGGTGGAGATCGCCAACATCCGCGAGGTCTACCTGCGGGATTCCGCGGCCCTGACCCATTTCATCCGCTGGTTCAAGACCCATGTGGGGAAAGAGGAGATCACGGAGCTCTCCGCAGCCGCCAAGCTGGACGGCATGCGCGCGGCCCTGCCCGGCTATATCGAGCTCTCCTTCCCGACCATCTCGGCCTACGGGGCAAATGCAGCCATGGCCCATTACGCCGCCTCCGAGGAATCCAACGCCACGGTCGGCGACCATGGCTTCCTGCTGGTGGATTCCGGCGGCACCTACATGGGCGGCACGACGGACGTGACCCGCACCATGGCGGCCGGTCCGCTGACGGATGAGGAGAAGCGGGACTTTACGCTTGCCCTCATTTCCAACCTGAACCTGCTGAACGCCCGCTTCCTCTACGGGACCGGCGGCGTTCTCCTGGACGCCTACGCCCGCCAGCCCCTCTGGGACCTGGGCATCAACTATAACCACGGCACCGGCCACGGCATCGGCTATATCCTGAACGTCCACGAAGGCCCCCAGAGCATCCGGTGGAGATGCGGCGCCGGCCAGACGGACACCACCTTCGAGCCCGGCATGCTGATCTCTGACGAGCCCGGCGTATACATCGAGGGCAAGTACGGCATCCGCCACGAGACCATCCTGCTCACTGTGGAGCTGCCCTCCAACGAGTACGGCCGCTGGCTGGCCTTCGAGCCCCTGACCTGGGCCCCCATCGACCTGGACGCCGTGGATCCGTCCTACATGCAGCCCCGCGATATCGAGCGGCTCAACGCCTACCACGCCAAGGTCTATGAGAAGCTGGCACCCTTCTTCGAGGGGGAGGCTCTCGACTGGCTGAAGGAGGCTACGCGGTCCATCTGAGAGAGGAGGCCCCCATGTATTCGAGAATGCTCACCCTGGCCATCGGCTATCTCTTCGGCAATTTCGTGACGGCGGAGCTCGTCGCCCGGGCGGTGGCCAAAAAGGCCCCCTCGGAGATCGGCTCCGGCAACCCCGGCATGGCCAACATAGCCCGGAACCTCGGCGTTCGCTGGGGCGTCCTGGTCCTTCTGGGCGACATCCTGAAACTGGTCCTGGCGGCAGCGGCCGCCTGGTACCTCTTCCTGTCGGGAAATGTGACCCAGACCGCCGATCCGTCCCTCACCTGGCCGGCCCTGGTCCTCTGGGCCGGAGCCGGGGCTACGCTGGGGCACAATTTCCCCTTCTGGCGGGGCTTTAAGGGCGGGAAGGGCGTCGCCGTCGGCGTCGCCTCCATCATTCTGGCCCATCCCATGACGGGCATACCGGCTGCCCTCGTCGGGCTTCTGGCGGTCCTCATGACCGGCTGGCTGCCCCTCGGCGCGGTGCTCATCATGGGCCTCTTCACGGTCCTGGCTTTCATTTTCCTAGGACCGGAGGCAGGAGCCCTGGGAGTGGCTTACACCCTCATGATGGTGTTCCGGTTCCGGAAGGGGCTCAAGGAGATCCTGGACGGGACCTGCTACCGGGCCAGGCCCTTCTCCTTCATCACAGACAGGTTCGCCAAAAATGACAAATAAAGGGTTTTTCAGTCAGGCCGCACGAAAAGCGGCTTGACTTTATTTTGGAAAGTTGTATAGTATACTTTAGTCGCAAAAAGCGTTACGCTTTAAACGGCAAAAGCGTTATTTCTGCTTTTGCCGCTGAAAATCAACACAAGGAGCAATTTCACCAATGCCTATCACAGCCTTATTGGAACAGAACTGCAAGCTTTATCCCGAAGAGACAGCCCTGGTAGAGCTGAACCCGGCCAAGACGGATGACCGCCGGATCACCTGGCGCGATTATGACCTGGTCGAGTCCGCCAATGTGGGCCCCTACAGGCGGGAGATCACCTGGCGCGTCTTCAACGAGAAGGCCAACCGCTTCGCCAACCTCCTCATCGAGCGGGGAATCAAGAAGGACGATAAGGTCGGTATCCTCATGATGAACTGCCTGGAGTGGCTGCCCATCTATTTCGGTATCTTAAAGACCGGCGCCATCGCCGTTCCCTTCAATTTCCGCTATACCGCCGATGAGATCGAATACTGCATCAACAAGGCCGACTGCGACGTCCTGGTCTTTGGCGTGGAGTTCATCGGCAGGATCGAGGAGATCGCGGACCGCATCTCCCACAACCGCCTTCTCTTTTACTACGGTGAGGCCTGCCCGAGGTTTGCCGAGGATTACGTCCTCCTGACCAGCAACTGCTCCAGCCGCGACCCGCGGATCCTCATCACCGACGAGGACAACGCCGCCATCTACTTCTCCTCCGGGACCACAGGCTTCCCGAAGGCCATCCTTCACAACCACGAGTCCCTCATGCACTCGGCCAGGGTGGAGCAGAAGCACCACGGCCAGACCCACGATGACGTGTTCCTCTGCATCCCGCCCCTTTACCACACCGGCGCCAAGATGCACTGGTTCGGCAGTCTCTTATCCGGCTCCAAGGCCGTCATCCTGAAGGGCACCAAGCCCAAGGACGTCCTCGAGGCCGTCTCACGCGAGCACTGCACCATCGTCTGGCTCCTCGTGCCGTGGGCCCAGGACATCCTGGACTCCTTCGACAGCGGCGCCCTGGACATGGAAAAATACGACCTCAAGCAGTGGCGTCTCATGCACATCGGCGCTCAGCCGGTCCCCAGGAGCCTGATCCGCCACTGGAAAGAGTATTTCCCCAACCACCAGTACGACACCAACTACGGCCTCTCCGAGAGCATCGGCCCCGGCTGCGTCCATCTGGGCGTGGAGAACATCGACAAGGTCGGCGCCATCGGCAAGCCCGGCTACGGCTGGAAGGCCAAGATCGTCGACGAGGAGAGAAATGAAATCACTGCCGTCGACGAGGTCGGCGAGCTGGCTGTCTTCGGCCCCGGCGTCATGACCTGCTACTACAAGGATCCCATCGCCACGGCGGAAGTCATGGACAAGGAAGGCTGGCTCTACACGGGCGACATGGCCAAGTACGACGCGGATGGTTTCATTTACCTGGTCGACCGCAAGAAGGACGTCATCATCTCCGGCGGCGAGAACATCTACCCGGTCCAGATCGAGGACTTCCTCCACAACTTCGAGCCGGTCAAGGACGTGGCCGTCATCGGCCTGCCCGACAAGCGCCTGGGCGAAAAGACCGCTGCCATCGTCGAGATCAAGGAAGGCTACACCTGCACCAAGGAGGATATCGAGAAATTCTGCCTGAAGCTCCCGCGCTACAAGCGGCCGAGGGAGATCTTCCTTGAGCCGGTGCCGAGAAACGCCACGGGCAAGATCGAAAAGCCCCGCCTCAGGGAGAAGTACGGCGCCACCAACCTGGTCGCGGCCGAGAACCAGATCGACTGAGTGCATAAAACACCCTTACATTTTCGGGATGCGGTGCTATAATGGTGCGGCATCCCTTTTTTGTCACGTCCCGGGCTGCAGGCGCAGAATAGGCACCGCGTATGTCTTACGTCTTCAAGCCGGCGGGATCGAACACATGACGGCGTGCCCGGAGAGGGCGCGAGAGTGTCTCCTGCTTCAAAAGCGGCCGCCGGGTCAGGTTTTCATTTTAAAGAATTATGGATAATAAAAAATGGTTCCAACGGGGCATAAAGAACGGCCTGCCCATCTGTATGGGTTATTTCGCCGTCTCCTTCGCCTTCGGCATTCAGGCCGTGGAGGGCGGCCTGACCGTCTTCCAGGCGGGCATGCTCTCCCTCCTCAACGTGACCAGCGCCGGCCAGTTCGCCGGGCTCTCGGTCATCATCGCCGGCGGGTCCTACATTGAGATGGCCGTGCTCCAGCTCATCATCAATCTGCGCTACCTGCTCATGTCCACGGCCCTGTCGCAGAAGCTGACATCCCGGACGGGCACGCTGGCCAGGCTCGGCATCGCCTACGGCGTGACCGACGAGATCTTCGGCGTCTCGGTCCTCACCGACGGGGAGTTGAATCCATTTTACTCCTACGGACTGACCGCGATTTCCGTTCTCGGCTGGACAGGCGGCACGGTCTTCGGGGCCGCTGCCGGCGCCATCCTGCCGGAATCGGCTATCAGCGCCCTGGGCATCGCCCTCTACGGCATGTTCATCGCCATCATCATTCCGCCCGCCACCAAGTCGCGGCCGGTCCTCATGGCGGTCCTTGGGGGTATGTTCCTCAGCACAGCTGCTGCCTACGCGCCCCTAATCCGGGAGCTCTCCGAGGGCATGCAAATTATCATCATCACGGTCCTGGTGGCCTCCGTCTGCGCGGTCATCTGGCCGGTAAAGGAAAGGGAGGAAGGTTGATATGCCCAAGGTCTACATTTACATCCTCGTCATGGCGGCCGTCACCTACCTGATCCGCGCCCTGCCGCTGACCCTGATCCGCGGGGAGATCAAGAGCCCCTTCATCCGCTCCTTCCTCTACTATGTGCCCTACGCGACGCTGGCCGCTATGACATTTCCGGCTATTCTCAGCGCCACCGACTATCTCATATCCGCAGCGGCCGGCTTTGCGGTGGCCATCCTTCTGGCCATCCGCGGCAAGAGCCTCCTCTTCGTCGCCTGCGGCGCCTGTGCGGTAGTCTTCCTCGTCGAACTCTTTCTCCATTGATGAAAGGAGGTCCCTATGCTTCTGACCGTCAGCATCGGCAACACCCGGATCGAGATCGGCGCCCTCACAGGCGGCGACATCCTCTTCGCGGAGTACCTGAACACGGAAATGAAGGCAACCACCTTCGAGTACGCCTCCAAGATCCGGAGCGTCCTCGCCTTTCACGGCTGTGAGGACACGCCTGTGGAAGGCGCCATATTGTCCAGTGTGGTGCCGCCTCTCACCCAGGTCCTTAAGAATGCCGTGGAGAGGGCATTCGGCGTAACCCCCATGGTGGTGGGACCGGGCCTCAAGAACGGCCTCAGGATCCGCATCGACGACCCCAAGCAGCTGGGGGCCAATATGGCCGTCACGGCTGTGGGCGCTCTGACCTCCTACAAGCCTCCCCTCATCATCATCGACATGGGCTCCGCCACCACCATTACGGCCCTGGCGGCTGACGGGAGCTTTCTGGGCGGCAGCATCATGCCCGGCCTTCAGCTTTCGCTGAACGCCCTGGTGGCCGGAACCTCCCAACTCCCCCGGATCGACGCCTCCTCGCCTCGCCAGGCCATCGGGCGCAACACCGTGGACAGCATGAAGAGCGGGGTGATCTACGGGGAGGCCGCCCGGTTCGACGGCCTCATTGAACGCTTCGAGCAGGAGATGGGCACCTCCGCCCGGGTGATCGCCACCGGCGTTTCTGCCAGAGAGATCATTCCCCACTGCCGGCACAAGATCGGCTTTGATCCCAACCTCCGGATCCTCGGGTTGGCTGACATCTACCGCAGGAACAGCTGAGCGGTTTTTGGCAGTCCAGGGCAGAAGAGCAGCGGCGGTTATCCATTACTTATGTAAGTGTTCAGCACCCCACAGGCTCGGGATGCAAAGCATCCCTCGCTGTGGGTGGCCAGAGGCGCTGCGCGCCTTGGCCACCTGGGAAAAATATATAAAAGCTGTCTGGCAAGCGAGCTTGCCAGACAGCTTTTATATA